>CAJFPG010000046.1 GCA_904398665.1 Candidatus Geddesella stercoravicola
GTTCTGTCAAACCATTCCTTGCAGGTATCGACGAGGGAAAGAGAGTTTTCGACGCAGCTTCTCATAAGTTTTACCACTGCGGAGCATATGGTATGGTCCTGTCCGTCGATAGCCGGTTCGAGCCAACCGTACATATCTATCATTCCCGCTCGTGACGCCGCGAAGATCGCTTCTTTTTCTTTTTCCGGCGTATGTATAAGAGAAATATCTTTTTTGAGCCACGCGATAGCAGCCATAACTCCGTAGACGCCCCAGTCGGAAACGGTCGCGGTAAGAAGGGTGTCGGCTTTGGTCTGAGCCATTATCCCTCCTTTGCATCCGCATCTGCACGTGTCGTTATCAGCGGCGTAAGGAATGTATTTTTTTATTTGTTCTTCTATTGTTCCCATCCCGATTTCATTTCCGAGGTCTCCCACGGCGAAAGTCGGGATCTTCTTGTCTGTCGCGGCTTTGAAAAGTATATCGGTCTTTGCCTGCATATCTGTTACGTCGAGGCCGGTAGCGTTATGATACACGCCTTTTTCGTTCGCTCCCGGAGCTTCTATCGCGATTACGGCGGAAGGTTTATTTGAAAGCAGTTCTTCCGCTTGTTTTTCCGCCTGTTTCGCGTCTTTCGTAAACGGGATTACGGCCATTGACGCCGGAAGACTCATTATCGCCTCGACGTTTTCGTAGAGGTGAAGTCCCGCCACCGGAGCGAGAGCCTTTACCGCGGGAAGATTTCCGTTCGGGCAAATGACCGCGGGCTTGACGCCGAGTTTCGCGAGCGTTCTGCAAAGCATTACAGTGCTTATTATTCCGTCTGTTTCCGGAACTCCGAAAGGGGGAAGAACGAATCCGCTGATAAGATATACAAGATCTCCCGCTTTTACCGTTTCAAGGAGTTTTTTCGCGAAATGAGTAGTAAGCGGCTCTTTCGCGTATTCTCTTGCCGCCGGATACAATATCCTGCAAACTCCGTAGCCTCTCGGGTCGAGATTCATCAAAGAATCCAGATCTTCTCCGATATTGTATTCGGTAAGTTGATATTGATTCATCGTAAACACTTCCGTTTCTTATTTTCCGCCGGTTTTTTCAAGAAAATCGGCTACGAGCGCGTCCTGTATCTTTTTAAGCATCTCAGGCGCTTTCCCTCCGACAGGAGTACCGTCCACGTCCGATACTTGCAGACAAAAAGAACCGGAGGAAGAAACGATAACCTCATCGGCCTCCATAAGTTCTTTCATTGTGAAGGGTCTTTCATCGACGCCGTATCCGAGTTGCTTGCAGGTGTTTATAAGATGTATGCGGGCTATTCCGGGAAGAATGAAATGATCCGCCGGATGAGTTATAAATATACCGTCTTTTATGATATGGACGTTTGAGTGAGCGCATTCGGTTACGATCTCTCCTCTGTGAAAAATACACTCCGCCACGCCTTTTTCTTCGGATTTTTCAGCCGCGAGAACACTCGGGATAAGATTGAGAGTTTTGATATTGCAATACTGAAATCTGTAATCCTCCGTGTGCGTTACCGAAATCTTTTCGTATGTGTTTTTAACCTCGCAAGGCTTCAAAACTATCCAGAGATTCGCTTTCCCCTCTTTCGGGAAAGCATGATTTCTCATCCCTGTTCCTCTCGTGATCTGCCAGTAAACAAACTGATTGCCGTTGTCGAGCTTCTTCACCATTTCGGAAAGGATATCTCCCATTTCTTTTTTGGAGCAGGGAGGGACTATCCCGAGAAGCGCCGCGGAATTAAAGATTCTGTCAAGATGCTCGTCAAGAGCGTATATTATGTAGTTGCGGCTGTATGTGGCGTCGTATACTCCGTCTCCGAAGTAGCAGACGCGGTCGTTCATCGGGATCGTCATGTTCTCGATTTCGTCATATTTTCCGTTGTAATAGCCAAGTGTTTTCATTTTCTTCTTTCCCCTTCGTGAAATTGATAAAATAGTGAATCGAATTTTAAGTCCTATATTTTATATAGTCTATATAAATAATATATCATATATTTATTTATATTTATTTAAGAATAAATGAAAAAATTGTTAATTATCGGTATTCTGTATTATAATTATATTATATATGATATGACTTGTATCTTATATCATATCTTTTTCTCTAAAACGGAAAAACGTCGTTCTGTTTTCGTAAAAGAGAACTCTGTTTTGAGAACATGCTTTTTTGTCGTGTCTTTTTGTTTCGGAAAAAGAAAAGATTTCATTTTTGCGGCGAAAGTTTTTTGATGTAAGGGCGATGGGGTGTTTGGGCGGAAGATTTCCATTAGGCGATATTTATGACGGCGGACATGACCGGATAAGCGGGAGTGAAGGAGAGGGGAGGGGGGGAATGTTTTGAGGAAAAATTTTTTCTTTTTTGTTTTGGTTTTTTGATATATTGATCGATATATGAATTGTGAATACTATAATAGGATTTTTTGTTTTTTTATTTTTTTCTTTTGTTTTGCGTACGATATTGACAAAAAGTTCAAACGATAGTATAATATATTTAGTTTGCGGAGGAAAAATTTTCCGGAAAATAGAAAATTATAAAATTACAAAATTATAGAATTACAAAATTATAGAATTATAAAAAATTAAATTTAAAAATAAAGGAGTACTGCTATGAACAGATTTGTATTGAACGAAACGTCTTATCACGGCGCCGGCGCGATTTCCGCCATCGCGGACGAGATAAAAGCAAGAGGCTTTAAAAAGGCTTTTGTCGCTTCCGATCCGGATCTTATCAAGTTCGGGGTTTCCAAGAAAGTCACTGATATCCTTGACAACGCGAATATAGCCTATGAAATGTTTTCGGATATAAAACCCAATCCGACAATAGAGAACGTTCAGGCGGGAGTCGCGGCGTTTAAGGCCTGCGGCGCCGATTGTATCGTCGCTATCGGCGGCGGTTCCTCAATGGATACGGCGAAAGCTATCGGCATAATCGTCGCGAATCCTGAGTTCTCTGATGTAAAAAGCCTTGAAGGCGTAGCCCCGACAAAGAATCCCGCGGTTCCGATTATCGCGGTTCCGACTACCGCCGGCACCGCCGCGGAAGTTACTATAAACTATGTTATAACCGACGCCGAACTGAACAGAAAGATGGTTTGCGTTGACGTTCACGATATTCCGGTTGTGGCTGTTGTTGATCCTGAAATGATGTCGACAATGCCGAAAGGGCTTACGGCGGCTACCGGTATGGACGCTTTGACCCACGCGATTGAGGGTTACATAACGAAAGGCGCTTGGGAACTTTCCGATATGTTCCATCTCAAAGCGATTGAGATTATTTCCCGCTCTCTTCGCGGAGCTGTTGCGAACACGAAAGAGGGAAGAGAGGAAATGGCTCTTGGTCAGTATATAGCCGGTATGGGATTTTCTAATGTGGGACTCGGTATCGTTCACTCCATGGCTCATCCTCTCGGAGCTCTTTATGATACTCCGCATGGGGTTGCCAACGCTATAATTCTTCCCGTTGTAATGGAATATAACGCTCCCGCCACGGGTGAAAAGTACAGAGACATTGCCGCGGCTATGGGAGTTAAGGGTACTGAGAATATGACTGTTGAGGAGTACAGAAAGGCCGCCATTGACGCTGTCAGACAGCTTTCGAAAGATGTCGGAATTCCCGCTGATCTTAAAGATATAGTCAAGAGAGAGGATCTCGATTTTCTCGCGGAATCGGCTTACGCCGACGCTTGCCGCCCCGGAAACCCGAGAGACACTTCCGTAGCTGAAATAAAAGCTCTTTATGAGTCTATGCTTTGATAAAATCAATATATTGATTATTATCTATTATATTTATTGAAAATCTTGTTTAAAAGCTCTTCCACCTTTTAGGTAGAAGAGCTTTTACTTTTAAACTTTCGGAGATATGTTCTGAAATTTCCGGAATGAGGTTGTTTTTTATCGCGGGAAGTCTAAAAAATTGTCAGAGGGGTTTTATAATAACCCCTGCTGAGAACGATAAAAGAGAGGAAAATCGGCGGCGTTAGAGCTTATTTCTTGGCGGTTACTTGTCTGTCGTTTAGTAAGGATAAATAATAACGGAATAAAGCTCGCGGGATTTTTATAAAAATATTGAGATTATTGTTGCGGTTACTTGTCTGTCATTTAGTAAGGATAAATAATAACGGAATAAAGCTTGCGGGATTTTTATAAAAATATTGAGATTATTGTTTAAATATATCTTTGCCGTATTTGTTTATCGCGAAATACAGTATCATGCCGAGAATTCCGCAGGAGATTATTTCTCCCGCGCCTACCGTTATCAGTGTAAACCAGTAGCTGTCTGGAACTCCGTAAGCAAAGATAAGGATGAGAGGAACAATCGCCATGTTCGCGAGTATCGGAGGCAGTGGGACCAGCCATTTTTTTCTTTTTAAAAGGTATGTTCCGACGGCTCCGATAAGCGTTGCGACACTTCCGAAAATAACGTCCCAAATAACTCCTCCCGCGATAATGTTCGAAATAAGACATCCGATAAAAAGCCCCGGTATCGCGGCGGGGGTAAACGCCGGAAGAATAGTCAGCGCCTCGGAAAATCTCACTTGTATAACTCCGCTTGAAAGTCCCATAAGAGAGGAGATTGTCGTCAAAACGACATAGAGCGCGGCGATGAGCGCGGCGGAGGCGACATAGCGGGTTTTGTTGGTTTTTGTTTTCATTGTTGGTTAGCCTTCCTTCTTGTTTTTTTGTTTTTGCCGTTTTCTATGTCACCTCGAAAACAGTTTTATAATATCATATTTTTTTTAATAAATCAATGAATTTTTTATAAATTTGAATAAGCGGCGATTTTTATGAGAATAATACGATTGACTCAAATTTGAGATTAAAAAACGGGCGCCGCCGCCGTGAAACGGGCGGTGACGGAATATCCGGATATTTCCGTCGGGACAAGATTATGAAAAAATCAATCGTTATACTTATAGTTCTCAATATAATGGTCGCTCTCGCTTTGCCGATGGTATGTTCCGTAGAAACGGAAAACGTCTATGAAAACAACGATATGTTTTTGAGACTTCACGTGAGGGCAAACAGCGACGGGGAAGAGGATCAGGAACTTAAACTTAAAGTCAGGGACACTGTTCTTTCAAAAACCTCGGCTCTGCTGAAAAATTGCGAGAGCAAGGAATCGGCGATTTCCATTCTTTCAAAAAATTTCGATTTAATTGAAAAGGAAGCAGAGAAAACGGTAGCGGAAAACGGCTATGATTACCCCGTAAGCGTAGAGATAAAAAAAGAGCATTTTGAATACAGAGAATACGAAGGTTTTTTTCTGCCGGAAGACACCTATGACAGTCTTATCGTAACTATCGGAAGCGGAGAAGGTCACAATTGGTGGTGCGTCGTTTTCCCGGCGATCTGTCTGAGCGGAAGCTCGACGACCGTCGCCGCTGAGGAAGAAGATTCGGAAAAGAGTAACAATGAGAAAAACGAAAATCAAGACGGGGAAGAAGAGGGTGACAAATCGGGAGAAAACGTCTCTTCGTCAAAAGAGCCCGATGTAAACGAAGACGAAGAGAAAACAGACGACTCTGTTTCCGCCTCCGTAGAGGTCGATCTTTCGGCCGTCCCCGAGGAATATCATCTTGCCGAAAAGACTGTTCCTCAGGAGGTTAAGTATGATTTCTGGATAGTTCGTTTCTTTAAAAGTTTGTTTGGTATAAAATAATTTATAAATATATCTTCATTTATTTGATAATAAAATCCCGCGTAATGCGGGATTTTCGCATATAAGTTTTGATTTTGGTATAAAAAAATATTTAATCTGAAAAATCATTCATTCATCTGATTAAGTGTGAGAAAATTCATTATCCGATAAAATATCCGTCATTATTTTTATTATGATTATTTTACGAGAAAAATAAGATAATATAATATAAAATAATATAATATAATATATATTGTGGCTGTCATATTTGGAATTTGAATGATTCGCAAAACTTTTACGGCGCATATATTTATTATTATGATTAGAAATATAAGATTTATTGCTATTATGGCAAGATTTTTATTTATTTATTTTTTTTATTTATTTTTTCTTTCTTTCTTTCTTTCTTCCTTTCTCTTTTTCTCGATTTGAACCATGTGACTCGGTTTGATATCGCTTGTTATGAAATACAGAAGAGAGGACAGTGTGAGAGTATGGCGGAAATCTGAGAATTGTTTTTATAAAGAAATTTTAACTAAAAAAACATAAAAATATTTAAAAAAATTTTTTAAAAGTGCTTGACAAATCTTTTTTTATATGTTATATTATTGATAATGATAATCATTATTGTTTTTTTTGGAGTGAAAAAATGAAGAAATATTCGAGACAGCGCGAGGCGGTGTATGAGGCGGTATGTTCGGTTAGAAGCCATCCGACCGCCGACGAGGTTTATGATTCGGTAAAGAAAAAGTTACCGAACGTATCTCTCGCGACTGTTTACAGAAATCTTTCGCTTCTTTGCTCCGAGGGAAAGCTTATCATGATAAATACCGGCGATGGGGCGACTCATTATGACGGCTTTACCGAAAAGCATCATCATTTGGTTTGTTCCGTATGCGGTAAAGTCGTTGATTTGGACCTTTCCGTCAGTATTGATCTGTCAGCGTCGGGCGACTGTGAAATAGACGACTACAATATTATATTTTACGGAAAATGCCCGGATTGTTCAAAATTGTGATTCCCAAATCAAAAATTTTAAATTAGGAGGAAGTAAAAATGAAAAAGTATGTTTGCCCTGTTTGCGGATATGTCCATGAAGGAGATACTCCGCCGGAATTTTGTCCCGTATGTAAGGTCCCGGGAGATAGATTTACCCTTGTGGAAGGCGAAATGAAGCTTGCCGCTGAGCATGAGTTCGGGATTGGAACAAAACTTGATAATGTTTCCGAAGAAGATAAAGCTTACATATTGGAGCAACTCAAAGCCAACTTTAACGGAGAGTGCAGCGAGGTCGGAATGTATCTTTGTATGGCGAGAATCGCACACAGAGAAGGTTATCCGGAAATAGGACTTTACTGGGAAAAGGCAGCTTATGAGGAAGCCGAGCACGCCGCTAAATTCGCGGAACTTTTGGGAAGCGAACTTGAACCGAAAATGACCGCTTCCACAAAAGACAACCTCGCTTGGAGAGTGGACTGCGAATACGGAGCTACGAAAGGCAAGTTTGATCTTGCGGCCTGCGCGAAGAAAAACGGACTTGACGCGATACACGATACCGTTCACGAAATGGCTCGTGACGAAGCACGCCACGGCAAAGCGCTCGAAGGTCTTTTAAAAAGATATTTCGGAAAATAAAAATAATTGTTGAGACAGAAAATAAAAAAGGGACGTGATTTCACGTCCCTTTTTTTTATTGTTTATTCTCATATTTTCTCATCTTGTTTGTATTCTATCAAATCGCTTATTCCGCAATTTAACGCGACGCAGATTTTGTCCAAAATATAACTGTCATATCTTTTTACATAGTTTTTGTAATAGTTGTCTATTATTTGATATCTGATACCGGTACGCTTGGATAGTTCGTATCTTGTTATTTTCATTTCCGTTAGGATTTTATCGATTGTTAATTTTACCATAATCTTATTCTACCCTTTCTTATATATTTTATTAAATATATAGTTACTTGACAATTCTCTTTTTAAAATATATACTTATATAGAGATATAAGGACTTGGTGAGCGTTATGATAAAAAGGATTATTGTCGCGGGGAGCAGAGATTATAATAATTATAGGGAAGCTAAAAAATATATAGATTTTTGTATCAGCAGAATAAAAGAAATTTATACGCTTGTTTTTTTATCGGGAGGATGCAAAGGGGCTGATTTTTTGGGGGAGAAATACGCTGCCGAGAATAATTTCCCAATAGAAAAATTTCCCGCGGACTGGAAAAAATACGGCAGAGGCGCGGGGGCGAGAAGAAATAGGGAGATGGCTAATTTATGCGATTATGTTATTTGTTTTTGGGACGGAAAAAGCAGAGGGACAAAGTTGATAATAGATTACGCGATTAAAATAGGCAAATCGATAAAAATAAAATTTGTGTAAATAAGATATTTGTAATTTGTAAATAGGCGAGCATATGATAACTGTGTTGAAAAAATCCGAAGAATTTATGACTGTATCGAAAATAGTTATTAAATCCTGTATTATTTAAAAGCTTCGAACGGTCTCGAACGGATTGAGTTTTAACGCGGTTTTTTTATTGGATAGATATCGGTTATTTATTATATATTATAGTTATAATGCTTTAATGTTCGTTTTATTGCGAAGTTGAGTAAATAAAAAGATTTAAGAAAATAAAGAGAAAAAGAAACCGAATTTTTACGTTCGGTTTCTTTTTTATATTGTTATAAATATCGTGGCCCCGTGTTGTTTTCGAAGAGCAAAAGCTTGTCTTTTGTTAGATTTTTTTGAGGCGGGAGGAGAAAAGAGTTTTTTTGCTTTTATCAGAAGTCTGTTTTTTAATAAAAATTGAGCGTCGGGATCATAAGAATAAATCTTGACAATTTTTTCAAAATATGCTAATATACCCATACCACACAAAACTTAATATTAAAAGCCATACTTGGAGTCTATTTTTTACTTCGGTAAAAACGCGGACTTCTGCTTTCGTTGTCTTCAAGTAGGGCTTTGAAAGGTTTTGTGTGGTAGCAAATGAGGTCTCGTGTTTTTCGGCGCGCGCGGCTTTGATTGCGCGCGCTTTTTATTTTATTTAAATTATTTAAAAGGGAGATGAAATTAGTGTTCAATTTTAAGAAAATCGGGAAAAAAGTGAAAACGCTGGCTATCGTCATTATGATTATTGGTATTGTTACTTCTGTAGTTTTGGGAATAGTTTATATCGGATTGGGCGTTTCTTTGGGAAGATTCGGAAGCCCGTTGGTTTTAATAGGTGCTCTGGTTGCGATAATCGGGCCTATTCTCGCGTGGATAGCTTCGTGGAATCGGTATTGTCTCGGAGAAGCGGCGGACAAAAGTTCGGAGGCCGTGGAGGAAATAAAAGAGTTGAAAAAGTTATTGGAGAAAAATAACGGCGGTAATTTCGGAGCGGAGTTGTTTGACACGGCGGAAAGCAAGCCCGTGTCAGAAGAGAAGACGGCGGACGATGTCGAAAAAAATAACGATTAAAGTTAAAAACGGAGAACTGTTTGTAAAAATCTACGGCAGAGCCGAAGCGCCTTTGAGATTTTTTGCGATGTAGAAATCCCGTATGATAAAGATATCCTCGGATATAGATATATCCGAGGATATTTTGTTTCTTATAAAGTAACTTTTAAAATAAATTTACGCTTTTCCGACCGAACCGAAAAGTTCCATTTTTTCTTTGACTGTCGCTTTGATAGCCTCGAATCCGGGAGCGAGCAGTTTTCTCGGGTCGAAGCCCTTCCCCTGAAGATCTTTGCCTTCTTCGATATATTTTCTGGTTGCTTCCGCGAACGCCAACTGACACTCTGTGTTTACGTTTATCTTTGAAACTCCGAGAGAAATTGCTTTTTTTATCATATCCGCGGGTATTCCGGTACCTCCGTGGAGGACGAGCGGCATATCTCCGGTGAGTTCGTTTATTTTCGCGAGAACCTCAAAATTGAGACCCTTCCAGTTCGCGGGGTATTTTCCGTGGATATTTCCGATTCCCGCGGCGAGCATGGTGACTCCGAGATCCGCAATCATTTTGCATTCGTTCGGATCCGCGACCTCTCCGCTTCCGATAACTCCGTCCTCTTCTCCTCCGATGGCGCCGACTTCGGCTTCAAGAGAGAGTCCTTTTTCTTCGGCCGTGGCGACGAGTTCTTTCGTCTTCGCTATATTTTCCTCAATAGGATAGTGCGAACCGTCAAACATGATAGAGGAGAATCCGGCCTCTATACATTTTTTTGCTCCCTCGTAAGAGCCGTGATCAAGATGCAACGCTACCGGAACGGTTATTCCGAGTTCCTCGATCATAGCTCTTACCATGGCGGATACCGTCTTAAACCCGCACATATATTTCCCCGCGCCTTCCGAAACCCCGAGGATTACCGGAGATTTCATTTCTTCCGCCGTGAGAAGAATAGCTTTTGTCCATTCGAGATTATTTATGTTGAATTGGCCTACGGCGTATTTCCCCGCTCTCGCTTTTGTAAGCATATCTTTGGCTGATACTAACATTTTGACACCTCTTCCTTTACGGGCATTGCCCTTGATTTCTCTTTTCTTAATTTTATCATACGTAAAGTTTCTTGTCAACATAAATAAAAATTTTTTTATTTTTTTTCAAATATTTTGTAATTGTATACGGCGGGAAGAGATAAAAAAACTTCCGCGAAGCGGGATAAAGAAAATAGACAAGTACCGTAAATCGTTCTTTTTAATTTTTTTTGTAATCGAAATATGGTTCTTTTGAAATATAATATTACTTTTGTTGAAAAGTATATTAAAAAATCTTGACTTTGTTAAGATTATTTTTTATACTTACAGTATAGCTTATACAATGAAAAAAATATGCTTTTTTGATAAAAATAACGGAAGGAGATTTTGTATGAAATCCGGAATCTGTCGTATTTTAGCTTTGTTTGTCGTGTTGTGCGCGGCTTTTTCTCTTTTCCCGGCGCAGGCGTTCGCCGAGGCCGAGACCGCGGAAGAGATAGTCGTTTTATATACAAACGATATCCATACCCGACTTTCAAACTCGAATCTCAGATATTCGAGTCTCGCGGCGATGAAAAAGGAATTGCAGACTGAAATCGGAGAAAACAACGTTTTTCTGATCGACGCGGGAGACCATGTCACCGGTACTTCTTACGGGACAATGAATAACGGAACGGGGATTGTTGAGATAATGAACGCCGCCGGATATGATTTGGCGACTTTCGGCAATCATGAGTTCGATTATGGAATGAACGGGGTTTTCAATCTCGCGAAAACCGCGAATTTTCCGTATGTTTCCTGTAATTTTTACAATATATCCAATGGGGAAAAGGGAGATACCGTTTTTGACGCGTATAAAATATTTGAGACCGACGGAAAGAAAATAGCTTTTGTCGGAATCACTACGCCAGAAACTTTTGAAAATATCAGAGTCGGATATTTTAAAGATAAAGATGATAACTTTATATACGGTATTTCCTGCGGGCCGGACGGCTCCGAGCTTTATTCCGACGTTCAGAAAGCGGTGGATTCCGCCAGGGCGGAGGGCGCGGATTATGTGATCGCGGTCGGACATCTCGGTATAGACGAGACCTCTTCTTTTTGGACTTCCAGAGCGGTTATAGCCAACACTGACGGAATAGACGCTTTTATCGACGGTCATTCTCATCATACGGTTGAAAACGAACTTGTTGAAAATAAAAACGGAGAGCTTGTTCCTTTGACCCAAACGGGTACGAGACTTGAAGCCGTCGGTAAAATGACAATAAATTCGGATGGAATATCAACCGAGCTTATAACTTCTTATTCGGGAATCGACGAGACGACAAAAGCGGTGGAAGAGGCATGGATAGCGGAAGTAGACGCGGCAGGAAATTTCCCGATTGTTTATGATAAATACAACTTTGATCCCGCGCTTGAAATAGCTAGGGTAGACTCTGCTCCGGATGTTACGGACGGTGTTTTGGATTCGTCTTATACAAAGATTTTTGAGCTGACAGGGTCTTCTTGCGTTTATGAATCTTATGACGGAAGTATAATGAAAGACGCCCGTACTCCGTTGGATATGAATAATGATTCAATGAGATATGACCATGAAGAAAACCCTTCGCGTGAGGATTCGGATTGGTATAATACAACTATGAAAGGTTTCGCTTCATGGGATTCTTCGAAATTATATTTTTATCTTGAAATAACAGGTCCGGGATTTGTAGATGATAATACGTCTGACGCTAATATGTGTTACGGCGACGGTTTTCAAATAGCGTTTTATTATGATGATTCGCAAGCCGGTAATGTGAATTATTGTTTCGCGCAAAATAATTCGGAGTTATTGTGTTATAGATATGATGATACGGGATTAAGTCTTATTCAAAGATTAAACGCCTATAATTCAACTAAACTTCCGGACGGCGGCTTTTATCGTATAGATGACGATACCGTTGTTTATGAGATAGCTTTGGAATGGTCTAGTTTGGGCGTAGGAAGCTATGGGGCAGTAATCGAAGAGAATATGGAGGTTCCCTTTAATGTCTCAGTTAATCTTAACGATGAGAACAGAGGGGTTTATGCTTTTTGCGGTTTCCAAGTCGGATATGGTATTTTTAACGGAACTGACGACCTTATGAATTCTCTCAGATTAAAACTTGTAAATGAGGTTGAGTCTGAGCCGGAAGCTCCGGAAGGGTTGGTATTCGAGGCGGACGGAGACATAGTGTACTATGAGAACGGAGTGAAGGTAGCGAAAGGACTTGTACAAGACGAGGACGGAAACTACTACTTCATAAACAGCACGCTGAAAGCGGTGAAGGATTGCGAGTA
>CAJFPG010000047.1 GCA_904398665.1 Candidatus Geddesella stercoravicola
ACATCAGCGGGAAGAGTTACAGTATCATCGTCAAGAGTAACCCCCGAACGTAAAATGTTAAGCTGATTTTCAGACACATCGCCGCTTATTGTAACACGATAAGTTTTCGGGACATGCGTCTTAGGATGACTTAAAGCCTGGGCCAAATCTCCGTCGTCCGTAAGAATAAGAATACCCTCGCTGTCACGGTCAAGACGACCTACGGGGAAAACGCGACCCTTTATTCCTCGTATAAGATCGGCGACAACGCTTCTGTCGTCTTGAGCTTTCATTGACGTAATAACCCCGCGAGGTTTATAAAAAATAAAATATTGTTTATCACAAACTTTTATCCTTAGTCTCTTTTTTCCGTAAGTCACCCGATCTCGCTCGGGATCTATTTCCTGCCCTATATAAGCGGGACGGCCGTTAACGGTTATCTCTCCGTTTCTAATAAGCTCTTCGGCCGCCCTTCTAGAACATACGCCACATTCCGCTATAAATTTATGTATTCTCACAATATATCTCCAATATTTTCGCAATAATATATTCCGATTGCCGTTTATATCAGAGTTTATCATAATTTAAATCTTTTTACAAGAGCATTTTCAATAATTTCCCTAAATTGTATAAAAAAAGTTTAAAATTTCCGGGAACATCATTCGCCTCGACACGTTCTTTAAGAATAAGGGGGATTCTATCGATTTCTCTTCCCTCGCAAGATACCGAAAGATATCCTCCGTATGAGGACGCCTCCGCGGGAGCGAAAATTATCGGGTACATATTAACACTGATATCATATTTAACTTCCCCGCCGTCTATAATAACGCCGTAGATATCTTTCTCATTTGAGTAAACCGCTTTTCTCTCACCGTTTAAAAGAGAAATTTCCGTTTTATATTCCCCGGCTTTCCATAATAATTTCTTCTCCACTCTTTCAAAGCCTCTCTCCATAAGAAGCAAATGATCATCCCAGTCGTTTGCGTCGTTGAGAGTAACAGCTATAAGCGTCACCCCGTCCTGAATGGCGGAGCTGACAAGACACCTGCCGGCGGCTTTCGTGAACCCGGTCTTAACCCCGCAAAAATAATCATTCATTTTTAACAGTCGGTTAGAATTAGATATACTAAGATTTTTATAAGAAAGAGTATGCTGTTTTTTTGAGACAATCTCTGAGAAAGTATCGTTTTTTAGAGCTTCCGCCGCGATTAACGCCAAGTCGTAAGCCGATGTATAATGATTCTCGTCGCTAAGTCCGTGGGGATTTGTAAAATGACTGTCTTCACAACCTATTTTCTCTGCTCTTTCGTTCATCATTTCGGCGAAAGCGTCGACGCTCCCAGCTATATTCTCGGCAATCGTAACCGCGGCGTCATTCCCCGATTTCATCAAAAGAATATGTAACAAATCGTCAAGAGTAATTTCGTCTCCCGCCTCGATTCCTAGCTGAGACCCCTCTACTTCGGCAGCGTTTTTCGATACCTTAAAAACGGAGGATAAATCGCCGTTTTCTATCGCTACCAGAGCCGTCAATATTTTCGTCGTGCTCGCGGGTTCCATTTTTTTATGAGGAGCTCCGGAATCAAGTATTGTTTTGCTCGACGCCTCAATTAAAACGTACGCCTCGGCTGATATTTCTGCCGTTGCCGAAGGCGAAATTAAAGGAGAATACGAAAACATAAATAAAAACACGATAAGAAAAACAAAAAACCGAAACTTTCTCAATTTAGCACCTCATCGTTATTTATAGCGTCAAGGACTTCTATAAGACATTCTCCGAAATATCTTATTCCTCGCTCAGCCTCCTCAGAAGTATTTCCGCACGTACCGACTTCCACAAGTATGCTTCCGGGAGTAATATCCTGATTATAAAGATAATTTCTCAATAAAATGGGCCTCATAAGATTAGGATATTTTTCGTTCGCTGTTTTTTGAATCATAAGGGAAAATTTAAGATTTTCCTCCCAATGATCATTGGGATACTCTTCGCTTCCGGAACCTAGAAGAATCATTATTTGCGACGCTGTTTCCCCGTTTATTTCCGTCACGGTACGATATTTTGTCTTAGAAGAAGTTATAACGGTATCCCTGTGGATATCAAGTACGATTTCTATATCCGGATATTTTTCCAAATAATACTCAATAGAAGATCTTGAAGAGCTGTAAGAATTATTATAGTCGGGATTATCATGTTGAGTTTTGTCATGAATAACCCCATAACCCGCGTCTTCCAGCATAGCGGTAAGAATATTGCCTATATGTATCATATTTTCATTGTTATCGTCGCTTCTGAAACTCATTTCATTGTTATAATAATCGACTCCGTAGTCATTATAGGACTCGGTTCCGTGAGTATGAACTATAAGAACCTGATATTCTTTTGTTTTATCAACGTTAATCTCCGATTTTTCAGAAAGCAACTCCTCAATATCAAATGATTTTCCCCCCTCGTTATTCACAGCGACAACTCCGAATTGATTCATCCAACTTGAGGCTTTTAATGTCGTTTTAAGCACTTTATATGAGTTTTCCGGGATTTCCTCGTCAGAAAGAGGATATTCGCCAAAAAGCTCAACACCGTTATATTCAAGATCGTCGCTGATATTATAGGTTTCTACGTTCTCACTTCCGGAGATATTACTACCGAAAGTCATTAAAGACATAGAGTCCCCGTTTAACGAATTGAAGGAAAACGCCAATATTGGAAAAATACTCGCGATTATTACCGAGAAAACATAAAAATTCCTAAATTTATACCTATGTTTTCCGAAAAATTTTCTTACTTTCTTGATTTTATAAATCCTGTTCATAGCTCTTCCTCCGTTCGACATTCAATTATATATTGCTTGTCTTTGAAATATTCCTAATTGAGAAGAGCGTTTATATCTTCTTGTGATATATTATTATGAAGCGCCTTATTCAAAGAAATGGAAAGCAAGTGAGAAACCTTCTTCACAAGACAATCTATATCCTTCGGAGTCACTATAAAATCAAGAGAAGTTTCCGAAATTTTTCTTTTCAGGATATCGGCAGTACTCTCATTCCACGCGGAGGAAAGATTATCGTATATAGAAAGCTCGCTTTTGTCTGTTCCGTCCCTCAATTTTTCAAGAATCTGATATATAACGTTTCCGGTAAGAGTTACGGTATCGACTACCGTAGGAACGCCTATCGTCATAACGGGAACGCCTATTGTCGAAAAATTTAGTTTTTCCCTTGAATTTCCGACTCCGGAACCGGGAGATATTCCGGTATCGGAAATTTGAACGGTACCACAAAGTTTTTCGGGATAGTGAGACGCGAGAGAATCGATAAGAATTACGATATCGGGCTTAACTTCCCCGCAAACAGCCTTTACGATAACGGATGACTCTATCCCCGTCTGTCCCAAAACGCCCGGAGAGATCGCGGTAACCGAGTTAAAACGCATAGAATCATAAACCTGAGGAAGATTTTCGCGAATATGTTTTGTCACAAGAATACCTTTTATAGTATCCGGTCCAATGGCGTCAGACGTTAAATCGACATTTCCCAAACCTACGATAATAGCTGAAAAATCATCTTTTCCAATTAAATCTTTAATTACCGAGGATATTTCGGAGGCAACTGTCTCAACCGCGTTTTCAAACACCGAATCGTCCTCAAAAGAATTTTTTAAGTTTATAGTAATATAGCGACCCTTATCTTTTTGTAAAATTTCCGACGCTTGATCTGACAAAATATCTATTCTTGTAACGTCTATCCCTTTATTTGAAAATTCCGTTTTCTTTATTCCCTGAAAATCTCTTGAAGCGTTTGTTTCAGCTATTTCAACCGCGACGTCGCTTCTTCCTCTGAAAAAATTCATATTATCATCTCCCGAGATATTTTCTTCCTCAATGTACAAATTATACATTTAATAAAAAAGTTTCATAAATGAGCCTTTTATTTTGAAAAAAAACTATATACTTAAATAAAATTAAATTTCGGAGGATAAAGGTATAATGAGTTCGGATAAATCATCCAATATATTCAAAACGTTATTAAAGAAATATTTTATAGACGCTCTCGGAGCAATGGCTCTGGGACTTTTTTCCTCTCTCATTCTCGGTTTAATACTTTCTCAAATTGCCAAAATACCGGGACTTGATTTTCTGACTCAGATATCGGATGTGGCAAAATCAGAAACTGTTGTCGGAGCGGCGATAGGAGTCGCGATTTCCTGGGGAATGAAATCAAAAGCGATGGTCGTTTTCTCTTCCGCTATCGTCGGGGCTGTCGGATATGTCGCGGGAGGCCCGGTCGGGGCGTATTTAGCGGCGGTTGTCGGTTCGGAGATAGGAGGCCTTGTAGCGGATAAAACGAAAATAGACATAGTATTGACGCCTCTTGTCACGACGCTTTCGGGGGGAATTATAGGAATTTTAGCAGGGCCTTATATCTCGGCTTTTATGACTTATCTTGGAAATCTAATAAACACAATGACCGAACTCAATCCGATACCTATGGGCATTCTGATATCTATTACCGTCGGTCTCGCGCTCACGGCTCCGATATCTTCCGCCGCGATATGTATTTCGATAGGGCTAAGCGGTACGGCGGCGGGAGCGGCGGCAGTCGGTTGCTGCTGTCAAATGATAGGGTTTGCCGTAGCCTCGTTCAGAGACAACGGCTGGGGTGGCTTGATATCCCAAGGAATAGGGACTTCGATGCTTCAATTTCAAAACATTGTAAGACATCCTCAAATTTGGATAGCCCCAACATTAGCGTCCGCGATTCTCGGTCCCATATCGACAGCGGTTCTCGGAATGACCAATACTCCGGAAGGCGCAGGAATGGGAACTTCCGGATTTGTCGGACAATTCGGGGCGTTCGCGGCTATGACGCAGACAAACAGTGTCATATATACGATTATAACAATAGTTATAATGCATTTTATAGCCCCGGCGGTATTAACTTTATGCTTTGACGGAATATTTAGGAAACTTAAATGGATAAAAAAAGGAGACATGAAACTTTATAAGGTATAAAAAAACCTGTATTCATGCCCGATATAACGTTTATTTTACAAAAAGTTTAAAAATATTTATTTGTTTGCTATTGAAAAATATAAAAAATATTGATATAATGTCATAGTAATTATTCATGATGACGATTAAAAGGAGTAAAAATCATGCCAAATATTAAATCAGCAAAAAAACGCGTGAAGATTATAGAAGCAAAAACGCTCAAAAACAAAATGGCAAAATCAAGACTTAAAACCGAATTAAAAAAAGTATATTCCGAAATTGAGGAAAACAAAAGCGCGGAAGCTCTCAGCCGCGGATATAAAGAGCTTGATAAGGCGGTAACTAAGGGTCTTCTTCATAAAAACACAGCGGCCCGCAAAAAAGCGGCTCTCGCCTCCCTCATGAATCAATCAAAATAAAATTTAATCTTTTCTTTACAAAATCCCGTGTCAATAAATGACGCGGGATTTTTACAAAGCAAAGAATATCATCTTTCTTCTTTTCGATTCCTTTAAAAAAATGTCTTCCGGCTTTTTTTTCGATTCCTTTCAAGAAATCTCTTACCGCCTTTTTTTACTTCTCTTACAAACAATGACTTTTCGCTTTTTTTTTTGATTCTTTTACAAACAATGACTTCTCGCTTTTTTAATTTTCTTGCAAGTAATATCTTCTTGCTCCTATTTGATTTTCTTTTGATTTTTATATAAACTATAGAAATTTTGTATAAATTATCTAAAATAAGTCAAAAATAAAAGCGAAAATCTTTTTCACTCAAAAAAAGGAGCGTTGAATATGACTAACAAATTCAGGAAGACTGAAAAAACTTCTGGAGATCGCAACGGTATAATGGTAATACTCGCGATAAGTCTTTTTATAGTGATGATTTCAGGCGCCGCGGCGATTATGAATCAAGAAAAAGAACAACCTCAGGAAAATGAAAATCAAACCGTGATTGAAAACTACGACGGAGAAGATCAAAACCTTGACGTAAACGGAAATCAAAGCGTTGAAATCGAGAATAATGAAAATTCAATCGTAAATAACGATGTGACAAACGATACTAACGACGACGAGCAAACAGAAAACGAAGAAACGGAAGAAGAAAAAACGCTTGTTTTTAATTTCCCATGCGAAGCTGAGGTTGTCTCTCAATATTCCGGAAATACTCCCGTATTCTCTGAAATTCTTCAAGATTGGAGAACTCATCCCGCGACAGATTTCGCCTCTGAGACTCAGTTCGACGTAAAAGCAATCGCGGACGGAGTCATAGAAGATATATATGACGACGGACTTATGGGAATGACTGTTTTAATAGATCACGGAAATGAAATTAAATCTGTTTATCAATCTCTCGACGAAACAATATCTATAAAAACAGGAGATGAAATAACCGCCGGGACGGTAATAGGGAAAGCAGGTAAAAGCGCCGTAGTCGAGCAATATGATAATAAATATCTTCTTCATTTTGCGATGCTCGAAAACGGAGCGTACAAAGACCCCGCGGAATATATATCTCAATAAAAATTATATCAACATAACAGCGAAAAATAAAATAATAAAAAATAATTGGGAAAATCTCAATAAAGAAATGCCCGGAGCTTATAACCAGTAAAAATGTAGAAAGATGGTGTAACCCGTCAAAAAAAACGGGTCACACCGTTTTTTTATGCGGGGACACCGCTTTAAGCTCCGCCGATACCTTTGCCCCCAAATCCCGATTTTAACCTCTTTTTTCAGGCTGTATTTTCAAGTCGGAAAGCACATAATCGCCCTGCCGGACGTATGGCCGCCCGTTTCCGTATAAATGCTTTTTATCGTTAAAACCTCCCGTGTTTTATACTCTTGTGTTTATAATGCTTTCATTTTACAGAAGCTTTTTTAGGATATCAATATTACCCGATTGCAGATTTACCAAATACATATAAACAAGAGTACGAACCTCTCGATTCGTACTCTCGTTTCTAACCTGCAATACAGATTTCTGTATGTTTTATGATACTACCTTATACGTTCGCAAAATGGTTTTCAATTCTAAACGCTTTTATTTGAGAAATTTGACGCCATTTGATTTTTTCCTGATACCCATTAATCCGCTCGTAATTTCATTTATTAACAAGCACTTGATATCATTTGATTTCTTCTGATACCCACTATCCTTATTCTATGGGTTTGCCGAACCTGGCTGTCAAAAGTCTACCAATGGGTTTGCCATAAAAGGTAAAATTATCGTGTGGAACCTGGTAGTTTACAACTAAATCATATCATATCAAGAGAATAATTGCAAAGTTTTGGCCCTATACGTTTCCAAAAGACTATCATCGAATGAAACAAGTCTAGGTTGAAATCAGTCTCACATTGAGACTGGTTTTGACTACCGCCCGGGAACGTAGTCGCCCTAGTTAATGGTGGAATTGATTCCCGCCATGAGACGCGATGCTACTATCTGCCCCGCCCAAAATAAAAGGAGGAGTATAAGCTTCCCGTGACTTATGCTCCTCGATGACCGCAGAACAAGATAGGAAAGAACAGTCAGAATAGTCAATGACGGCGCACGGCGCATTTGAGCGCTGTTCATCCCGACCCTTACGGGCCCTCTCGTTCTTGCTATTTTCCAGAAATTAGATAATCATTTTTTAAAATCTATCTGTACTAGTTTTTTCCCATTTGGCAGCGCATGTTCTAAGGTTTTAATCATATGATATCCAATTTCAAGCATCGCCTTCTCTAATGCCTTTTCTTCTATTTGATGGTATATCTGTTCAAGAGCATCAAACACATGAAGATAAGGAGAGTCAGATACCCAATTCCCCTCCATATTAATTTGAATAATACATGAAATATACTTCGGATTTACCTGTTTGACCGCTTTTTTAAAACATTCGTATCCTATATACTCAATCAACAGATTTGCAATAATCATATCCGCTTCTGGCAACTTATTTGTTTCATTTATTAAATCAATGCATAAACACTCCAAAATTCTATCTAATTCCGGATATCTTTCAATGACATTTTGTAAATAAAGGGAGTTAATATCAACTCCATACACTTTCTTAAAACTATTTGACCGAATATGTTCAAGCCCATTACCGCCCGCGATACCCAATATCATTATACTGGAAATGGGATAACTATAAAACTGCTCTTTCATCATTTCATTCATAGTTTGCGATTGCATGACGGAATCAAGTTTCATATGACTTTCATAGTCAACCAAAGAAATTTCTTCCCATGGGTTTTTTCATCTTACCTCAACAAAATCCTCTCTTCTTTTTCAATAAAACTATTTAAATTTCCATTACCAATATATATTAAATTAGTATAATTTTTATTAATTTAATATTTCTATTAAATTTAGAAAAAATCTTCAAATAAATAACAGTATAAATATACTACTCACAATATCATTATAAACATCAATATTAAAACCCGTTCCAACAATAAATATTTTGATAGTAATATTTTGGCACTCAAAAATATTATTTTTTGAGAGAATCGAGATAATCCTGCAAAAGGACGGCGGCTGCCGACGAGTCTATAATCTTTTTTTGATATTTTGCCTCAATATTTAAATCGTGAAGTTTTCGAGACGCTATAACGGTAGTAAACGCTTCGTTTTGTAGTTTTATCGGAATCTCCGTTCTCTTTGACAGAAAGGAGTAAAAACTATCCGCTTTTGCCTGCATCTTGCTCTCTTTACCGTCGGTTCTCTTCGGATATCCCAAAATAATAAGAGAAACATTTTCCTTCTCGGCGATTTCTAGAACAGCGTCTTTAAGCCGAGTACGACCGTAACCGGCCAAAACGCAATAGGGCCTCGCGATAATTCCCAAGCTGTCGCTTAAAGCTATTCCCGTTCTGACTTCTCCAAGATCAATAGCCATTATCTTCATTCAAAACCTCAATCAAGAAAATCTTTTAATTTTTTACTTCTGCTGGGATGTCTTAATTTTCTCAAAGCTTTGGCCTCAATTTGTCTTATTCTCTCCCTCGTAACATTAAATTCCCTGCCGACCTCCTCGAGAGTTCGATTTCTACCGTCGTCAAGGCCGAATCTGAGACGAAGGACTCTCGCTTCTCTTTCAGACAATGTTCCCAGAACCTCGTTAAGCTCCTCTTTTAGAAGCATTTGGGAAGCCACGTCCTGAGGCGCCGGGATATCGTCATCGGCGATAAAATCTCCGAGATGACTATCTTCTTCCTCTCCTACGGGAGCCTCCAAAGAAACGGGATCCTGAGAGACTTTAAGAATATCTCTGACTTTTTCTATCGGCATTTGCAATTCTTCCGCGAGCTCGTCCGGCTGAGGAGCCCGCCCTAGTTCCTGCATCAGAGTCTTTTCCGCTTTTGAAAGACGCATAATTGTTTCTACGATATGAACGGGTATTCTTATAGTTCTGGCTTGATCCGCGATAGCTCTCGTGATAGCTTGTCTTATCCACCAAGTAGCGTAAGTTGAAAATTTATATCCCTTTGTGGCGTCAAACTTCTCAACAGCTTTTATAAGCCCCAAATTTCCCTCTTGTATCAAATCCAAAAACAGCAGTCCCCTGCCGACATACCGTTTAGCTATCGAAACCACCAATCTGAGATTCGACTCGTTAAGCTTACGTTTAGCCTCCTCGTCACCCTGACTAACTCTTAAAGCAAGCTCCGTTTCCTCTTCGGGAGTAAGAAGAGGGAACTTTCCTATATCGTAAAGATATATTTTGACAGGGTCATCAATAATGATACCCTCAGACTGTAAAAACGCCTCCATGTCCTCGGGATCTGTCGGTAGCTCTTCGGTGTCCTCGTCCTCGATACTTTTCAAATCTTCCGATTTTACATCTTCGTCAAAATCGTCTTCAAGCTCTATTCCCTGATTACTTAAATCTTCGTAAAAAAGAACTCTTTGTCTGGCGTTAAGCTCCATAGCGTTAAACGCCTCGGCGACTTCGTTATAGGTCAATGACCCTTTTTCCTTACCCTTTTCAAGCAAATTTCTCATAAGTTGTTTTTTCTCATTAGTGTCCATATTCATTACCCCGCTTAATTTATTTTTCCTTATCTTTCAATTTGTTAAGAGTCGCTTTAAACGTGTCGTCGTCAAAGGTCTTAACTTCTTTCAACAATAACTTACTTTTTTCTTTTTTTAGATTCTCACATAATTCCTTAACATTTGTTTTGTTTACGGTAAAAGATTTGCTCTCCCTTACTTTTGACGAAAGTTTCCCCATCTCCTCCTCTGTTATATCCTGAGAAATCGAAAGTAACGGTTCAACAGTAGGATTTCTTTTTATCGCCTCCGTTAAAAGAATATACGCTTTTCGTTTGAAATCAGTAACAAAATCATCAGGCGTTATAAAACTCTCAATATCATTCGCATACTCAGGAAAATTAAGGAGAACGCTTATAATATCGTCTTCCGCTTTCATCATTTTCATCTGATTGGATTTTTCCCCGGGCAACAGACTCTTGTTGAGTTTTTCCATCGCGAAACGATTCTCTTTGGCCTGTTTATAACGGGAAGCCTTCTTTACTTGATTATCGACTTCCGCCGTAAGATTTTCTTTTTTTATATTAAAATCTCCGGCTACTCTGTCAATATAAATTTCTCTTTCGACTCGATTTTTTACAGAAGCGAGAAGCGACGTAATTTCTTTCAGACATTGTGTCTTTTCTTCGGGAATTTCAATCTGGTATTTGCGTTTTATCGTGTCTATACGATAATCGAGCCTCGCCCTCGCTCTCGTAAGAAGTCTCTCGAAACTATCCGCGCCGTAAGCCTTTATAAACTCGTCCGGGTCTTTCCCGCCGGATACTACTATTACTTTTACTTTTACATCAACCGAACTTAATATATCCAACGTCCTTCGAGTAGCTTTTTGACCGGCTTCATCGCTGTCATAGCACAGATAAACATTATCCGAAACCGAACGAATAAGTCTTGCCTGTTCCGACGTAAAAGCCGTTCCCAAACCGGCGACGGCGTTATCGAAGCCCGCCTGATGCAGAGAGATTACGTCCATATACCCCTCGCAGAGAATCAAACCTTCTCGTCTGGACGCTTTCGCGAAATTTAAAGCGTAAAGATTTCTCCCTTTCTTAAAAACAAGAGTTTCAGACGTATTGAGATATTTCGCGGGATCGTCTCCCATAGTTCTCCCTCCGAAACCTATCACGTTTCCTCTTTGATCTATTATTGGAAACATAACTCGATTTCTAAAACGGTCAAATATCTTTTCAGAACCGACTCCTTTCCTGCTAACGCTCACAAGTCCGGAAGCTTTAAGCTCCTCGTTATTATAACCCTCGCTCTTTAAATAATTTGTCAATGAATCCCAAGAATCAGGAGAGTATCCGAGTCCGAACCGTACTATAATCCTATCTTTTAAAGCTCTGTTTTTTAAATACTCAAAAGCTTGCGTCCCCTCGTCAGACAAAAGTTTGGCATGATAAAATCTTGCGGCGAGACGATTCATTTCCAAAATTCTTTTTCTTAAAGAGGAAGTTTTACTCTCGTAATCGTCCTCCGGAGGAAGATCCATTCCGACCTGCTCAGCCAAAAAAGCAACAGCCTCGGCATAAGACAAATTTTCTATTTTCATTATAAACGTTATTACGTCTCCGCCAACGCCGCACCCAAAACAATAAAATAATTGCTTTGACGAATTTATGTTAAACGACGGAGTTTTCTCACTGTGAAAAGGACAAAGGGCGAGGATGCTGTTTCCTCTTTTTTTCAACTCGGCATATTTGGAAACAACCGTTTCTAAATCGCAACGAGCCCTAAGTTCGTTAAGAAAATCCTCATTAAATCTACGAGACATACGCAATTCCTTTTCCCTAAAAATTTTATCTCTATATATTTAATACTACGAAAATATGTAAAATCCTCCTCAAATCTTGTGAACTTTTTTTAAATTTGACGTTTTCGCCGAAACAAATATAAAAAAACAATTTTTTATATTGAAAATATTCGGAACCTCAAATCAAGGTCCCGAATATTTTATACTCTATAATATTTACGACTTAATCCAGCAAAATGATATTATTCACAATTTTCTTGCGCTAGGACATTCCATTGTTCTGTTTTTTTCTTAGGGCCCCTTCTGAAAGGGGAAGTCCAATTTTCATATACGCCCTTATTTTCATTCCAAAATTTTTTATAATCCGATTCAAACGCCTTATAATCAAACTCAACGGATTTACAAAGTAAATATACCGCTTTCAAAATCCCATGATAAAGCATTTCTATTCTCTCGAAACTTGACCCGTCTCTATACGATTTTGCGTCAATATGAATATAAGCGGCGGCGTAAGTTTCTCCTCGATGGAGAGAAATATGCTCTTTCCACGCGTGATTTTGATACTTTTTACTGTCTGAGGCGATAACCGGTATAAATCCAAATTTACTTAAATTAGAATAAGTATGAGACCCAAAAAAAATTTTTAAATCATTACAAAAATTTAAAAGATTTTTATCTGGAATATATCTGCAATCCCACTCGTCCGGAGGCATCACTCTAAATTCAAGCGACATGTTCGATTTAATCTCCCCTTAATTTAATCTACTCTTATAGAAAAGTAATATATAAAAAACCAAACAACAATCCGCCATTTAAAACTTATAATGAAATTTCGACAAACATAGGCATACAAAGCTTTCGAAGACAATAAATATTTTTTTTATAAAAGACAATAAATAATTTTTATAAAAAATTACCGATAATAATTTAAAACAAACTATTAATAATTTAAAGTAAACAATCTTTTACCAAACGTATAAAATCTCATACAAAAACAGAACATCTTAGCTCCGCAAATTTTTTATTCAATATGAAAAATATTTAGAAAACATTAAAAGTCAAATAACGCTTTTTACCAGAGAAACCATTTCTAAAAGGAAAAATATTTTATGTTATATATTGTTATATATTATTTTAAAAATATAAGAAATAAAAAATAATTCGCATACTTTTCTCTCCGGCCGATATAACTATAACCGGCATAAAAAGATTAAGTTTAAACATTATAATTTAAAACGCGTCGTATTTAAAAAGCGCGTTCCGACTTATTTTTTTACTCCCATTAAAATGTATTCATTCAAAATTCGCCCAATAAACCCGCTCAGTTTTTTTTTCGACAAATTCCGATTTCAAATTTAAATTAAGATTTTTTTACGTTAACCGATGTTAAACATAAAAGGTAAGCTCATAAAAAAATCGAAAATACGGCTTATATAATTTTCATATATTTCATCATAAAACAAACAGAATAAACAGACAGCCGCGAAAAAAAACATAAGAGAAATTATCCCCAAAACTATCGCGACTTTCGCCCGTTTTCTATAATTCGGAGCCTTTAACGAACAAAAACCTCCTATAACAGCGGAAATCGCGAGAGGAAAC
>CAJFPG010000048.1 GCA_904398665.1 Candidatus Geddesella stercoravicola
GGTTTGCTCAAAACGAGATAGAAGGTACGGCGTCAATTCTTATATTGAGGGATGACGGCGCGATAATAGCGGCGAGGGACAAGCTTGGCAGACTTCCGGTTCTTATCGGACGCGGCGAGGACGGATATTGCGTTTCATTCGAATCTTTCGCGTATCAAAAACTCGGATATGAAGACGAAAAAGAGCTTGGTCCGGGAGAGATTGTCGAGATAACGGCGGACGGGCTTAAACAATTGTCTCCTCCCGGTAAAAAAATGCGTATATGTTCTTTTTTGTGGAGTTATTACGGTTATCCGACTTCAAGTTACGAGGGCGTAAACGTTGAAATGATGAGATATCGAAACGGGGCTATAATGGCTCAGCACGATAAAGAGGCGGGGACCTCCGAAGATATAGATTATGTCGGGGGAGTCCCGGATTCCGGAACTCCTCACGCGATAGGATACGCCAACGAGAGCGGGATACCTTTCGCGAGAGCGTTTATAAAGTATACTCCGACCTGGTCGAGGAGCTTTATGCCGACGAAGCAAAACGAAAGAAATAAGATCGCTAAAATGAAACAGATACCGATACATGAACTCATTAAGGATAAGAGTCTTTTATTTGTTGACGATTCGATAGTTCGCGGTACGCAATTAAAAGAAACGGTTGATTTCCTTTATTCAAACGGGGCGAAGGCGGTTCATATGAGGTCGGCGTGTCCGCCGATAATGTACGGGTGCAAATATCTTAATTTTTCGAGGGCTACCGGGGATATGGAGCTTATAGCCCGCCGTGTTATTATGGAACTTGAAGGAGAAGAGGGATTTTCCCATATTGAGGAATACAGCGATTCTTCGACCGAAAGAGGACAAAATCTGAGGAAGGCTATTTGTGAGAAGTTCAATTTCGCTTCCCTTGAATTTCAGTCTCTCGAAGGGGTCGTAAAGGCTATCGGACTCGATCCTTGCAAGCTTTGTACCTACTGTTGGAACGGAAAGGAATAAAATTATATGAACACACAATCTAAATCCGAGAGCTACGCCGCCGCCGGCGTTGACATAACCGCTGGATATAAAGCGGTGGAACTTATGAAAAAGCATATTGAAAGAACCGCGACGGCCGGGGTTTGTTCCGATGTCGGCGGTTTCGGCGGTCTTTTTGAGCTTGATCTATCCGGTATTTCCCGTCCCGTCTTGGTTAGCGGAACCGATGGGGTCGGAACAAAGCTTAAACTTGCGTTTTTGACTGATAGGCACGACACCGTCGGTATCGACTGCGTGGCTATGTGCGTGAACGATATAATATGTTGCGGAGCGAAACCTCTTTTTTTCCTTGACTATATCGCTTGCGGGAAAAACGTCCCGGAAAAGATAGCGCAGATAGTTAAAGGTGTCGCCGAGGGTTGCGTCCAGGCGGGAGCCGCTCTGATCGGGGGGGAGACCGCTGAGATGCCGGGGTTTTATCCCTCCGACGAATACGACCTCGCGGGGTATTCTACGGGGATCGTCGATAAGGATAAGATAATAGACAATAAAAAGATGAAAGCCGGAGATATAATAATAGCGTTGCCGTCGAGCGGGGTCCATTCAAACGGTTTTTCTCTCGTGAGAAAGGTTTTGGATATTGAAAACAGGGATATTTATTCTCCTGTTTTTGAGCTCGGGGGAATTTCGATAGGGGAAGCTTTGCTTACTCCGACGAAGATATATGTAAAGCCGATATTGTCTCTGATAGATAAAGTTTGTGTCAAGGGTATATCTCATATTACCGGAGGCGGGTTTTATGAAAATATCCCGAGAAGTATTCCCGACGGTCTGGGCGCGAAGATCAAAAGAAATTCCGTCCGTATTCTTCCGATCTTTGATCTTATACAGCGTGAAGGCAATATTTCCGAAAGGGATATGTTCAATACTTTCAATATGGGAGTCGGAATGAGCGTCGTCGTTTCCTCCGAAGACCGCGAAAAAGCTTTGGCTTCTTTAAAGGCAAGCGGCGAGGAGGCTTATGTGATAGGAGAGATCGTTTCTTCCGACGACAAAATAACAATAGAATAGCGGAGGTCAGGTTTCGAAACGGTCCGGAACCGGTGCTGATATAGGCGTTTTTATACTAAGGACTTGGAACTGACTTATAAATAGAATCGGTATCTTAAAGAATAAAACAACAAAAGCGACCAAAAAAATCCTTTGGGGAGAAAGAAATGACGAAAAAAATTGCCAGAATAGCCGTTCTCGTATCGGGAGGCGGTACTAATCTTCAAGCGCTTATCGACGCCGAGAAGCGAGGCGTGATAAAAAACGGCGAGATAGTTCTTGTTGTATCGAGCAATTCTCAGGCTTTCGCCGTCGAACGGGCAAAGCGGGAGGGAATTCCTTTTTCGATAATATCAAAAAAAGATTGCGGCGGACAGGAAATTTTTGAGAAAAAACTTATTTCGGAAATCGAAAAGAATAATATCGATATTATCGTTCTTGCCGGATTTATGTGTATTTTGAGCCCTGAATTTACACGTCGTTTTGAAAAAAGAATAATAAATGTTCATCCTTCTTTGATACCGTCTTTTTGCGGAAAGGGTTTTTACGGGCTTAAAGTTCACGAGGCGGCGTTAAAAAAGGGAGTAAAAGTGACCGGGGCCACTGTTCATTTTGTAAACGAGATACCAGACGGGGGCGAGATTATTATGCAAAAGGCGGTGAATGTAAGGGAGAAAGACACCCCTGAAAAATTGCAAAAACGCGTTATGAGACTCGCGGAGTGGAAAATCCTCCCCGCCGCTGTGGAGAAGGTCTGTTCAGAAATTATTGCCGATAAGGAGAAACAATCATGAATATTTATAAAATAAACGATATTGCCGAGCTTATAGAAGGAAATTCATATGTCGGCAGGGGGATAGTTATAGGGAAAACGGCCGACGCGAAAAAGGCCTGCGCCGCTTATTTTATTATGGGGCGAAGCTCAAATTCAAGGAACCGTGTTTTTGTCGAAAGGGACGGAGATCTTTTTACCGAACCTTTTGATCCCTCAAAGGTGGAGGATCCGAGTTTGATAATCTACGCCGCGGTCAGAAGGGTCGGAAATAAGCTCGTGGTAACCAACGGTGATCAGACCGATACGATCTGCGACGGTATAAAAGCCGGAAAAACTTTTTCCGAGTCGTTAAAGTCGAGAGAGTTCGAGCCCGACGCTCCGAACCTTACTCCCAGAATAAGCGGCGTTCTTGATTTTAAAAATAATGATTTTTCTTATGAAATGAGTATTTTAAAAAGCGCTGACGAGAAAGGATCCGCGTGCAATCGTTATACGTTTGATTTTTCTCCGCTTCCGGGACTCGGACATTTTATACATACTTACGTTTGCGACGGGACCCCGATTCCGACTTTCCAGGGAGAACCGGAGAGAGTATTTATTCTGGATGATATTGATATCTTCGCGGAAAAACTGTGGTCCGCTCTCGACGAAGATAATAAAATATCTCTTTATGTTCGGTATACGGATCTTTCGACAGGAAAAGAAGAAAGCCGTCTTTTGAACAAGAATAAATAAGGGGGATTTGGATTCGTATGTTTGACAATAAAAAAAGGTATATTTCTCCTCTTTCGACCCGCTATGCCGGCGAAGAGATGCAATATATTTTTTCGGAGGACTTTAAATTTAAGACCTGGCGAAGATTGTGGATATCTCTTGCCAGAGCCGAAAAAGCTCTCGGTCTGAATATTACTGA
>CAJFPG010000049.1 GCA_904398665.1 Candidatus Geddesella stercoravicola
ATAGGCTGAGTCGCTGAAACCTCTTCTTTTTTATCCTCGTAACCATGCTCATTTTTCTTATTAGGAATAGTATAGAAAAACAATTTAAAAAGATAAACCACCAGCATTAAAAGGACTAAAATAAAGAAAACCATCAACATTCCGATAGCCGTCACTTCAAGCCCGTAGATAAGTTTATCGGAAGCGGTATCCAAAGCCGGATATTTCGAGGAATCCGTCACTGTCGCGGTAAGAAAAGCAAACAAAGAAGTCATCTATTTATATCCTCCTTACTTCATTTCCAACATTTTTAAAGATGAAATAAGCAGTTGTCTCGCGGTGACAGGTTCGATCACATCGTCGATATAGCCTCTTTTCGCCGCCTCGTAAGGAGAGGCCATTTTTTCTTTATAATCATCAATCGCGGCTTTTCTTCCCTCCGAAACGTCTTCCGAATTTTTCACGATATCATCGCCGAAAAATATACCGCCCGTAGAAGGAGCCAACGAAGCTATCTCAGCTGTCGGCAACGCCAAAACAACATCGGCGCCTGTAACTTTGGAACACATAGATATATACCCAGAGCCATACGCCCTACCGATTATTAAAGAGATTTTTGGAATTTCAGCGTTTGCAAAGGCGTTCAGAAGCAAAGACGCGTCTCCTATATCCTCGTTTTTGTCCGCTTCAAAGCCTTCCGTGTCCACTAACGAGACAACCGGAATATTAAAATCGTCGCAAAAACCTATGAAACGCGCCGCTTTTTTCGCCGCGGAAGAATCCAAACTACCGTTTTTCACAGCAGGTTGATTAGCTACAATTCCACAGATTTCTCCGCCGAGATTTACCAAAGCTGTCAAAATATTTTCAGCGGCGCCGTCACACATATACAAAACCTTGCCACTGTCAGCTACAGCCTCAATAATTTTTTTCATATCGTAATTATCCGCCGAGATTATAGACTCAAGCTCTGGAACAAGTCTGTTAAAGTCATCATCGGAAAACGGCTCAGAAATAAATCCGATAAATGATTTCGCCTTTTCTATCGCTTCCAAATCCGTTTTCTCAACAAAGCTGGCAAGTCCGTTTTTGTAAGCGTTCATCGCAGTTCCGGCGTCAGAAATTCCAAACCTGGAATTTACCACAGCGGGCGCCGACAAAAACAACTCAGATTTTTCTGTCACAACGGAAAAATCAGCAAGCGCGGGGATAAAGGACAACGCTCCGGCGCATGTTCCGCATACGACGCTTATATGAACTATATTGCCTATCATCTCATTACATTTAGCCAATATTTGACCATAACCCGCGAGAGCGTCTATGCCTTCCGTGATACGAAGACCGCTGCAATCGATAATAGAAACAAACGGGGCGTCGGCTTTTATTGCCATATCGATTATATTACATATTTTACGGGCGTGCATCTCGCTCACGCTTCCTTTAAGTATCTCTGGTTCCTGTGCGAAAGCGAACACTAGCTGTCCGTTTACAGAACCATACCCAGTTATAACGCCCTCATTTTCCGCGACAGAACCAAATTCGGTCGGTCTCTGTCTCACAAAAGCCCCAACCTCAACAAAGGACCCCTCGTCAAATAGAATTTCAAGTCTTTTCATCGCTTTTCCTGAAGAATATACGGAGTCTATACTATCCCGCATCTCATTCCATTTTATCTTTTTGCTTTGGACGTCCATCCTGTACCTCCCGATTATGTTAATCTTCAAAATAATAAAGAATTTCCAATTTTTTGAATAATAAAAATAAACGAACTAAGAAAACAAATTACTGATTTAAATTATTAACAATATTTAACAGTATACAAATATTATAACAAAACCCACGCATGCTTTTCAATGACATATTTATGACTTTTTAGTGAATAATATTGAATATCTGATAATTAGACAACTAATTAAAAAACCATAAAAATATTAATTCACGATTCAATAATTTTTTTCTGAATAAACTCAAGTTGTTCCAAAATAGTTTTAAAACAAAAAAACAGCCGAGAATATATCTCGGCTGTATATTTTTCAAGAATATTTTTTTATTATTTTTTCCATTTCCGATTCTTTTTTCTCCATATCGGAAACAAGTTTTATTTGGGTTCTCGCCCGATCGAGATTGTGCTCGGGATAATCAGTTTTAAAATAGACGTCTCCGTTTATGTAATCAGTGAGGAACCGAACCGCGCATTCAAGCGTCATCAATTTTGCTCCCGTAACCATATTATCTATCTCCGATTGGGTGAAAAAGCCCTTCGCCATACCTATAAACCCTTTTGAAAAAGCGTCAAACGAATCGATATTCATATATACTTTTGAAAGATCTTTCTCATCTTCCGCCGCAGAGGCAGTCGCGAATCGAATGGCGTCTCCGAAATCGTGAACAGACAGTCCCGGCATCACTGTATCCAGGTCTATAACGCATATTGCCTCATGAGTATCGTCGTCTATCAGCACATTATTATATTTAGTATCGTTATGAGTAACTCTCAAAGGCAAAATCCCATCTTGCTGTAAATTATAAAGTTTGCCCGCTATATTCTCTCTTTCCATAAAAAAAGCGACCTCGTCGCCCACCTCTCCGGCTCTGCCAACCGGATCTCTCGAAATCGCGTCTTTTAGCTGACGATATCTCGAAGGCGTATTGTGAAAATCTGGAATAGTCTCCTGTAAAAGCTCCATCGGGAAAGAAGAGAGCCTCTTTTGGAACTCGCCGAAAGCTTTTCCGGCGTTGAAAAGTAATTCCGGGTCAGAAACATTATTATAAGTGGATGCTTTATCGACAAAAACATACAGTCGCCAACATCTTCCCTTTTTATCCCTGTAAAAATTCTCTCCGTTTACAGTCTTATAAAAACGAAGAACCCTTCTTGAAGCGTGAAGCCCCTCCGCATGATACTGCTCCCTGAGATATTCCGTAACCGCCATAATATTATTCATAACGATTTCAGGATTCTGAAAAACATAAGTATTTATGCTTTGAAGCGTATAGAGTTTAACAGTTCCGTCGTCTCTTTTAAATTTAACGCAAAACGTATCATTTATATGTCCTGTTTTTATAGCCTCGTAACAATCAAGTTTCCCTTTAACATCAAACTGAATACATATATTTTCCAGTTCTTCTCTGGAAACAACGGACTCTTTCATATAAAAGTCTCTCCCTTTTATGAAATTCCCGAATAGTCGGGTAAAATTTAAATATAAATAAAAATCATATACTTATATAAAAAAAATTAGGCGTCTTAATTATTATATCACGTCAGGAATTTTTTGTCAAGTAATCGCGCAAAAAGA
>CAJFPG010000050.1 GCA_904398665.1 Candidatus Geddesella stercoravicola
GAAGTTTTGAATAGAAAAAGTTTTGAGTTTAAACACTTAATTTAAAAAACACGGATTTTTTTGGATTTCTTATTTTTGGCTTTCGGTTGTTATTTTGTTTTACAGTCAAATATTTTGAGTAAAAAAGACGGGACCGAAAATCGGTCCCGTCTTTTTTAAAGAAGATATTGGAAAGAAAAAGAATTAATCAATTTTAGTAAAAGTCATCGGATATATTACGTCAAGTATTTCTTCCTGAACGTTTTCCCCGTTTGCCGATCCTTCTGACACCAGAGTGAGTCGCTCTTCCGAGATTTCGTATTCTGTATAAGATGTCTCGTCGATTTCTGAATCAAAGTCCGGCGATACGTAAATTCTCCCGTTTTCCGCCTTATATTTGACTTCTTGAGAAGAATTTCCAACGAGGGGGTTCTCCGCGGAAATTTTTAAAGTCCCGTCTTCCGAGAATTCATATGTTAAGGTATAATTCAAAGCCTCGACGTCAAATCCGGCTGCCGATAAGTCCTCTTTGTTCATATCGTACATTTCGGCGAGGTCTATGACCGTTTGCCATCTGCCGATAATATTTCCGTTCCCCGCGTTCTCGGAAGCGTCGCACGCCGCGGAGATAAGCATAATTGCAAAGATGACAGCAAAGATAAAAAAATTTTTAAAAAGTTTTTTTCTCATAATATTAATATGTTAATATCGTTTAATATATTTAATTATTTTTGTATTTTATAATATGTTTCTAAATATATTTCTAAATATATTCCATGGGGTTTTCCGTATAAGCTGTGGAACAAGCTCGGTTCCGTAAGTAATCGAATTTTTTATGATTGTAACGTTATATTATAGTTTATTATATGGGTTACAGCCGTTTTACTCTTTCTTTTCGAAATTTTCTTATACGACGCAATATCGATTATATCACTCTTTGAGGTAAATGTCAAGTCTTTTTTTATTTAATATATTGAACCCTGTTCCTCTTCTTGTTCAGAAATTGCTTCCGTTCCATCCCCAGTTTTGAGTTTCGGAATATTTTACGTATATTCTGTTTTTCGGAATATCAAGTTTATCGGAGATTATTTCGCATATTTCTCCCGTCATTTTTTCGTAATGACCGGAATCGGCTTTCCCAAAAAGGGAAACTTCGATTATCGCTGATGGGGCGTTGTTTCCCGCGAAATAGATATAATCTTGTTTGTCGAAAGAAACCATAAGCCATCTTTCGGTTTTCCCGGGAAGGATTTCAATCGCTTTCCCTAACATTGTTTTTATCTCCGTCGCTTTGTCAGCGGAGATCTCTTTCGGGGTCTTTATTGATATGTAAGGCATATTATCTCTCCTTTCGTCGGCAAACCTCTCGGAAGATTTTTTATCGTTGTATTTTTGTTATATTATATTATATTTTAATGTCTGATTTATTATTTATGTATTTTATTTATCTTTTATTATTTATTTATATTTATTTATATTTATTTATTTATTTATGTTATTTGTCTGTTGCCTATACTTTTTTGACGGTTGTGTGTTTTATTTATTTTTTCTCGCGTCAAATTCTTTCTCTCTCATATTATCATATTTTTATTTTAAAGTCAATAAATACTTGATGTTCGGAAAAGATTATGTTATAATATTTTTGTTAAATCTTGATAAAATTGGTTTTCATTCTCCTGTCGTTTTATTGACTTTCGCGAGGCTTTGTTATAGGCTTTATTTTTTATCTATATTGATTTATAGATAATGTGTGAATGTAAATTAATATAAAAAAACATAGAAAAAGTGTAAAAACATAATATGGTCGGAATATGGTCAGGCGGAATTTCCGTCAGATAATAATTTCGCGATTTTTTTGATTTTGAATTTGGGTGTCTTATTTTTTGAATTTATTTTTTTATTTAAGATGATTTTCGCCGGAGAAAAGAATTAATTCTTTTTTTTTAATTTTGAAAGTTGGAAACAGAGAATATTTATTTGATAATTACAATATTTACTAACGGAGACATCATTTACTAACAGGGACCTCGTCTCGTTCTGAAAACAAAAATATTTATTTATCATGGAATTTTATCTCGGCAAAAAAATAGTAAAAATTATTTAAGGCGATAACTATAAGCTGTTATAGTAATATTTTATTATAACGAGTTATTTTTTTTGGGCGGATAAGTTACGTCTCGCTTTTTGAGCGTCGCGAAGCGGGGACTTAACTCGCGTAATTTATAAATCGTAATTATAAATATTGAATATTAATATCTAATATTTAATATTTAATATATTAAATATTCGGCATTCGGCGCTGTAATAGATTAGGAGGACTCGATATGCGGGAACTTTCGGAATGGCATAAGACGCGGTTTCGCGGGGGAGCCGCGGAATTGATTGACGGCGCGGACGAGAATATTGTCGCTGCTCACAGGTTTTTATGCCGTATAATCTCTCTTGAAGACAGTAATTTTTCTCTTTTGCTTCTCAAATGTATTTATTATTTCCTTTTTTTCTCTTTTCCGGATAAAAACGGGCGTCCGTCAGTTTGTTTGGAAATTTTAAAAAAAGCGAACGGACATAATCTAACGCCGAAAAATCCTTATCCCGTTTTTGCGAGAGCCGGATTTCTGGGTATTAAGACTTCTCTTCTTAATAAAAAAGGCTTGAAGACCACAAAATCCACGGAAGCTGAGACCGTGACCCTTATGTTTTCTGACAAAAAAGTATTTAAAGGTCTTATAGCTTTTGAAAAGGGCGCGGAAACAAGATTTAAACTTTCGGAAAAAGCTCTTTTTAAAAAGATGTTTCCATATTTTATAACGGCGGATTTTTCTTTTCTTCAAGACGATGAGCTTTTTATAAAAAAACATTATCTTTCGGGATATGGGGAAGAGACGGCGGAGCTCTGCGAGAAGATAAATCGAGCTCTTTTAGGAGTTTCGATGCTTTACGATATCAAAACCGATTATCCTTCTCTTCTTACCGTTCGGCGTTCCGCGATGAAGAAAGGGAAGAATTCTTTTTTGTTTTCTCTTGAATTCGGAAAGAGGAAAGCGGCGTTTGTTTTTACCGCCCGTCTTTCGAGGAAAATTGTTTCTCAGTTGTGCGACAGTATCGAGGATTATTCTCCTTCTTTTATATGGCGGTTTTTCCACGACGGCGATTGTTCTTGTCGCGACTGTTATATCGTCGACAGAAAAATTGTTTACAAAAATAAAGTTTTTTCTGTTCCTTTTTCAGAAAAGACGGTTTCTTTCCCTGTTAAAAGCGAGGAGGATTTCGAGGATGTTTTGGGAATAATTGGATTGATACTCTCCAATCTTCCCTCGTATATAACTTTTTTGAAGGCTGTAA
>CAJFPG010000051.1 GCA_904398665.1 Candidatus Geddesella stercoravicola
ATAAGAAGCTCAGGGTCTTTAAATTTAATTGTTTGTATAATATCCCCGCTTTCTTCGTCGGGTTTGGGAGAGACATCAAAACCTTCATTCATAAAAAGCTGAGAAGCGAAAAGAGCAGTTTTTTTCGCCTGGGCGACAGTATGAGGAGCCATAAAGAATCCCTGATACATATTTCTTAATTGACTGTGAGTAGCCCCGCATTCTTTGCCGATACCTACCGCCGTTAACCGATAGGCGCATTTTTCAATAAGAGTTCTTTTCCCCGCTAAATAGCCTCCGGTTTGAGCGAGGCCTCCGCCCGGATTTTTAATCAGAGACCCTCCCATAAGATCCGCTCCGAACTGAGTAGGCTCTCGCTCGCAGACAAACTCGCCGTAACAATTATCCACAAAGACAACGGCGTTCGAGATTCTTTTAACAGTTTTCGCGATTTTCTCAATATTTGAAAGAGAAAGAGTCGGCCTTTGAGTATACCCGCGAGATCTCTGAATAAAAACCATTTTTATTGTTTTATCTGATTTTAACGTCTCTTCTATTGATTGTAAATCAGGGTTTCCGTCATCCAAAAGTTCCGTCTTTTTATAGTTTATTTTAAAATCCGAAAGAGAGCCGGGATCATCAACAGTACGAGTAATACCGATAGTTTCAAGCAAGGTGTCGTACGGATCGCCGGTAACCGAGTATAAAGTATCCCCCGGCCTCAATACCGCGTAAAGAGCCGTGGCCAAAACATGCGTCCCTGAGACAAAATTATGTCTTACAAGGGCGTCTTCGGCCCCAAAAACATCCGCGAAAATCATATCGAGAGAATCTCTTCCCCTATCGTCATATCCATATCCGGTAGTACCGTGAAGCATTGATTCGGAAACATGATATTTCCAAAAAGAATCAAGAACTTTTTTTGTATTTTTTTTCGCTATATCGTCAATTTTATTAAACGTTTCAGATATCGCCTTCTCGGCGATATTGGCTTTTTCCTCATATATATTTTCCAAGATAAAACCTCCTTTTTTACGGATAAATTATAACAGCTTTTTCTTTTTTTTGCAATACAGTTGACAATAAAGTAATAAATTATTGCTGTTCTATTGACTTTTTTAATAGAATATTGTATAATAAAAACCAGAATTATTCATAAACAATAAAATAATTTCCGAGGAACAGGGGAAGGATTGTAACATATGAGCGAAAAAATTAAAATTACGGCTGACAGTACTTGCGACTTGTCTCCGGAACTAATACAAAAATATGATATTGAAATAATACCGTTGACAATTAACATGGGAGATAAATCATATAAAGACGGGGTAAATATAACTCCGCAAAATATTTTTGATTTTGTCGATAAAACGGGAAATTTACCACAGACTTCCGCGTTGACAATATATGAATATCTTGAAGTGTTCAAAAAATATGTCGATCAAGGTTATAAAGTTATACATATAAACATCGGCTCCAAATTTTCCTCTACGCACAATAACGCCTGCGCCGCGGCGGAAGATATCGGAAACACCATTGTGGTAGATTCCGAGAATCTTTCTACCGGAAGCGGACACGTGGTACTTGAAATCGCCGACAAAATTAACGAGGGAATGACAGCCGAAGAAGCCGTTGATTATGTTAAAAGCGTTATTCCGAAAGTAAACGCCAGCTTTATTCTCGGAAATCTCAATTATATGAAAAAAGGCGGAAGATGCAGCGGCGTGGCTGTTTTGGGAGCTAATCTTCTGAATATGAAAATATCGATAGAAGTTAAAGACGGAGCAATGCAGGTAGGGAAAAAATATAGAGGTCCGCTTCTTAACGTACTGAAAAAATACGTTGATGACAGACTTGCGAGTTGTGATATGAAAATCAGGAAAAAAAGAGTTTTTGTAACCTCCACCTGCGTCGAGGATACTCTTCCGAACGCCATAAGAGATTATGTCGCCGAAAAAAAATTTTTCGATGAAATCATAGTAACTTCCGCAGGATCAACCGTACTTTCTCATTGCGGAAAAGACACTCTCGGAATTTTATTTATTGAAGAATAAAAATCAAAGGACTTTAATTCAATCTAAAACGAATAATATCAATACCAGTTATTAAACTTCTATTAAACTTCGAAAAATATTTCATAAAAAATAGGAAAATTATTATTTCGGTATTATTAAGATAAATGACCTAAAAATCGTATAGTTCGAAACAAATATAGGAAACCCAAGTAAGAGAAATTTTTAAATCACAAAAATAATCTCAAAATTTTTCATATTATAAAACAAACATAAATTTTTTCTATTTTTCCGCGATAGTAAATATAAAAAATATAAAAGAAAAAAATATTATATTTTTTCTTTCTCTATCTCCTTAACTTAAAATATAAAAAATTCCTATTGATACAATTTTTTATCTTTTATTATATATTATTTATAATTTTCTTTCTTTCAAAATAAGTAAAAAACATACTTTATTATTAAAATTCATTATTAATAATATAAACAACCAGTAAATTAAAATCATCGGTTGA
>CAJFPG010000052.1 GCA_904398665.1 Candidatus Geddesella stercoravicola
ACGGCAGATTCGATTTGTCCGTTTTTTGCGAGGGGGATGTCGAGGTTGATTTCCATCATTCCGCGGAAGACATAGGAATAACGCTGGGAACAGCGTTTAACGAAGCGCTCGGGGACAGACGAGGTATCCGCAGATACGGAGAATTCACGCTTCCTATGGACGAGGCTCTTGTTCAATCCGTTATAGATTGCTCGGGAAGAGGATTTCTCTCTTTTGACCTTGAAATCCCGACTGAAAAGGTCGGAGATTTCGATACTGAGCTCGTAGAAGAATTTTTCCTCGCTTTTGCCAGAAATTCCGGAATGACAATTCACATAAGAAAAATCTCGGGGAAAAATTCTCATCACATAATAGAGGGAGCTTTTAAAGCGTTTGCCAGAGCCTTAAAAGAGGCTGTCGCCGTAGATCCTGATTTCAGCGACGATATACCATCGACGAAAGGAGTTCTTTAATGACGGCGATAATCGATTACGGAGTAGGAAACCTGTTCTCCCTACAAAGCAGTCTCGCGGCTATCGGAGAGACGGCTATTATAACCGGGGACCCCGAAAAAATACTTAAAGCGAACAGAGTCATACTCCCGGGAGTCGGAGCTTTCGGAGACGCCGCGAAAAAACTTTCCGACAGCGGGCTTGACTCCGTAATAAAAAAATGTGTCGAGAACAAAACGCCGCTCCTCGGCATATGTCTGGGAATGCAGCTTTTATTTGACGAAAGCTACGAATACGGAAGACATCGAGGACTCGGTCTTATTCCAGGGAAAGTCGTGGCTATGGAAGGAAGTATTCCGAAAAATTTAAAAATTCCGCATATCGGATGGAATTATCTAAAAATAAAAAACGAAACTCCCCTGCTCTCGGAAATCAAAAACGGAGATTTTGTTTATTTTGTTCATTCTTATTATGTCGTCTGCGACGAAACAAACATCGCGGCGACAACCGACTACGGTTTGGAAATTACCGCGACGGTTTTCAAAGACAATGTTTTCGGCTGCCAGTTTCACCCCGAGAAATCGGGAGACGTGGGACTGAAAATTTTACGCAAGTTCTGCTCTCTGGAACGATAGGAGGAAAAATATGGAAATTTACCCCGCGATAGACCTCTTCGAGGGGAAAGTCGTAAGGCTTCAAAAAGGCGATTACGATAAAATGACCGTTTACAACGACGACCCGATCGCCCAAGCCGCGACATTCGAAAAAGAAGGAGTTAAAAATCTTCATATTGTCGATTTGGAGGGAGCTAAAAACGGAGACGCCCCAAATATTGGGACAATAAAAAAAATGCTTTCAAAAATAAATCTCTTCACCGAAATAGGCGGCGGAATACGAAATATAGAAACCGTAAAAAAATATCTCGACGCGGGAGCCAATAGGGTCATTCTCGGAACGGCCGCGGTAAAAAACGATAATTTTCTGAAAGAAGCCGTTTCTCTTTTCAGAGATAAAATAGCCGTCGGAATCGACTTGAAAGACGGAATGGTAGCGATAAACGGCTGGACGGAGAAAACCGATATTAACGGCGTTGATTTCTGTAAGAAGATGGAGAATATCGGTGTCGAAACCGTAATTTGCACCGATATTTCAAAGGACGGAACTCTAAAAGGCGCGAACGTAGAACTATATGAAAAACTCTCGGAAATAAACAACGTTAAAATAATCGCCTCAGGAGGAGTTTCCGATATCGAAGATATAAAAAAGCTCAAAAAAACGGGCGTCTCAGGAGTCATTATAGGAAAAGCGTACTACGTGGGACAGATACATCTCAAAGAGGCTTTGGAGGCGGCGAAATGATAACAAAAAGAATAATCCCATGTCTTGACGTAAAAGACGGCAGAGTTGTTAAAGGCGTAAATTTTCTCGGACTTAACGACGTTTCCTCTCCTGTGAAGCTCGGGAAATATTACTCGGATTCCGGCGCGGACGAGCTCGTTTTCTATGATATAACGGCTTCAAGCGACGGCAGAAAACTTTTTACCGACATACTTACGAAAGTAGCCGAGACAATATTTATCCCCTTGACAGTCGGAGGCGGAATACGGACGACCGAGGATTTCGACAGAGTCTTAAAATGCGGAGCGGATAAAGTCAGCGTAAACTCCGGAGCAATAGAAAATCCGGAACTTATCAAACGAGCGGCGGAAAAATACGGGAACCAATGCGTCGTTATCTCGGCGGACGTCAAAAGGATTGAGGGAGAATACAGAATCTTTTCAAAAGGCGGAAGACACGACACGGGAATGGAGGCGATCTCCTGGATAAAACATTGCGTTGAACTTGGAGCCGGCGAAGTCGTAGTGAATTCTATCGACACAGACGGAGTGAAAAAGGGATTTGATCTTCCGTTGTTAAAAGAGGTTTGCTCCGCCGTATCCGTTCCGGTAATAGCCTCGGGAGGCGCGGGATGCAAAGAGGACTTTGTCGCCCTTTTTAAAGAAATCCCCGATATAGACGCCGGACTCGCCGCCTCAATTTTCCATTTTAACGAGGTATCGATTCCCGATCTTAAACAACTGCTCGCGAAAAATAATATAAACGTGCGATTATAACAAAAAGATATAAACGTGAGGTCATAAAATGATAAACATTGACGAACTGAAATTTGACGAGAAAGGACTTATTCCAGCGATAGTAGTTGACGCTTACTCTAAAAAAGTGTTGACTCTCGCGTATATGAATAAAGAAAGCCTTAAAATTTCAATAGAAAGAGGTCTTACCTGCTTTTTCAGCAGATCAAGACAACAACTGTGGCTCAAAGGAGAGACGAGCGGAAATTTCCAACATATAGTCTCAATAACCGCGGACTGCGACAAAGACGCCCTGACAATAGTCGTGGAAAAAGACGGTCCTGCCTGTCATACGGGAAGCGACAGTTGTTTCTCCTCCCTCCTATGGCGTCGAGACGGTCCGGAAGAATTCTCAATCGAAACGCTTTACGATCTTCTGAAAGAGAGAAAAAAGCGGCTTCCGGAGGGGTCATATACGACGTATCTTTTCCAAAAAGGTCTCGATAAGATACTAAAAAAAGTCGGAGAGGAAGCAACCGAGGTCATAATCGCGGGGAAAGCGGAAGATAAAAAAGAAACTATCTACGAGATAGCGGACCTCGCCTATCACGTGATGGTTCTGATGGTCCAAGCAGAAATTTCCGTCGAAGACATAAAAAAAGAGCTCGCGGCGAGAAATATCGTAGACCACAAAATAAAACAGGAAAAAATGACCGGCGATAATTCCTCCGTTTTGACTGAGCCGAAAAAAGAATCTTGAATAAAAAGCACAGAATTTTATAGAAAATTATTTTATTTGAAACGCTTTGAAAAACCTTTCGAAGCGTTTTTTCTTTTTTTTTCTTATTTATAAAGTGAAAATTTTTATTCCCGCAGGTTTTCAACCTCGTACGCCTTTTTATAATCACAAAAAAATAACTCAGAAAATATATAAACTTAAAAATAATCGGCATATGACAATAAATATAATACGTATAATACGCTTCATCCGCCTGATATCATAATAATTTTCCCTTAAAAAGTTGAAGGTCAATTATCAATCTCCGATAAATTTTATTTTTTATAAAAAATTATTGTCTATAACTATTAATATTAAGAAAGATAAAAATAACAAAACAGATTTAAATAAAACAGATTTAAATTCGGTCCGCAATTTATCTCCCCCAAAAAATGAAAATAAAATATTGCTTACTTTTAAATCATATCTAAATCATATCATAATTTTATCATATATTTTAAATATTCTTTCCGTATTGTTTATAAGGATTTATTCTTAAATTTTTAATTTCTTTATTTTTTATTCGCTCATTATTTTTTATTCGTATATTTTTTAACTTTTCTATTTTTAATTTTCTATCTTTTTTATTTTTTTTCTTGCTCTTTACGATTGTTAAAATCATATATTTAAAATCATACAATCATATATATACGACTATATACGACAAAAAACGAAAAAAATATTATTTTTTTCCTCATCATAAAAAATCGCTTTATTCTACAAAAAAGATATTTTTAACATTTTTTTCTAATTAAAATCGCAAAAAAACGATTTGCAAAAACAAAAAGTATTGACAAATATCGTTTTTTTTATTAAAATAAGATATACTAAACAATATGTGCTTTTTTTTTCATTGTTATGCCATATATTTTTGATAATATAGTTTATATATAAATATATAAATCATCATGAAAAACGAGATATAGGATAATGAAATTCAAACCCAATAAAAAACAATCTTTTTACGGAATTCGGCAGCTCGCTTTGATGATAGTGGATATTTTCTGTCTTTTAGGATCTTATTTTCTTTGCGTGCTGTTTTTTCCGACGGCGATTCTCGGAGCAACTTTCGCGTTTTCAACCGTGGCTTGGAATTTTGCTCTGTTTGCAGTCTGCCTTTTAGCTTCTGATATATGTTTCGGAATTTATTCCGGGATTTGGCGTTACGCCGCTTTCGGTTCGTATCTGAAATTAGTGTTCGCTCATTTTGTCGGAGGAGTTTTAGCGCTTATAATCGCTTGGTTTTTAAAAATTTCAATCGGAGTCTGGCAAAGTCTCGCGATCGTATCCATAGCGACGCTCGCGTCAGTAACTCTCAGATTTATATATCAGTACGCTTATCAGCAAAAAAATCACAGACAACAAAAAAATTATACCTATGTAGCGATTGTAGGCGCCGGAAACCTCGGCACAATGCTCGCCAGAGAGCTGCTTTATAACAAAAACTCCAAATATCGCCCGTATTGTTTTATAGATATAGACAAACGCAAAATAGGAAGCAGAATTTACGGGATAAAAATTTTAAACGGGAACGACGAAAAAATATGCGGCATAATAAAAAAGGCTCCCGTTAAAGATATTATTCTCGCTTTCTCAGACAGAAATCAGCAAAAAATTGAAAAATTATACGCTTTTTACTCCCAAACGGGTCTTAATATAAAAGTTTACGATTATCCTTTTCTTGACGAAGGAAAGGACATATCCGGGAAAAGAATTCTGAGAGAAATCAGAATCGAGGATTTGTTATTCCGAGCTCCTATTATCATGCAGGAAAAAGATATTGAGGATTATTACTCCGGGAAAACCGTTTTGGTAACCGGAGGAGGCGGCTCGATAGGAAGCGAGTTGTGTCGTCAAATAGCGATAAAAAAGCCGAAAAAATTGATTATTCTCGATATCTATGAAAACAACGCTTACGATATTCAACAGGAGCTCTTGATGAAATACGGAAAAGCCCTTGACTTTTCCGTCGAAATAGCGTCAGTAAGAGATAGGGAAAAAACAGAAACGGTGTTTAATCAGTACAGGCCGGATATAGTTTTTCACGCGGCGGCGCACAAACATGTTCCCCTGATGGAAAACAGTCCGGACGAGGCGATAAAAAATAATTGCCTCGGAACATTCAACACCGCAGACATGGCCGAGAAATACGGTGCTGAAAAATTTATTCTCATTTCTACCGACAAAGCCGTTAACCCGACAAATGTTATGGGAGCGACAAAACGTTTTTGTGAAATGATAGTCCAAAGTCGTTTTGACAGTTCAACTTCTTTCGCCGCGGTTCGTTTCGGCAACGTTTTAGGTTCCAACGGTTCGGTCGTCCCTCTTTTCAAAAAACAAATTGAAAAAGGAGGACCTATTACAATCACCGATAAAAGAATAATACGATATTTCATGACTATAAGCGAAGCATGCCAACTTGTTCTGCACGCCGGGATGCAAGCCGAACGGGGAGAACTTTTTGTTTTGGATATGGGAAGACCCGTAAAGATTCTTGATTTAGCCGAAAACATGATTCGGTTGTCGGGTTTGGAACCGTATAAAGACATACAAATAAAAGAAATAGGTCTTCGTCAAGGAGAAAAGTTGTACGAGGAACTGCTCGTGAAAACCGATAAAACAGAAACAACGACGCACGATATGATATTCATCGAAAAAGAAATTCCCCCGACAAGAGAAGAAGTCTTGGATAAGTTGAAATATCTTACCGACACAATCGATAAAGACGGCGTCGATACCGAAAAAATAAAATCGGCGTTGAAAATCGCGGTCCCCACTTTTAGGGAACCGGAGGAAATCAATAAAAACGTGCGAACCTGTGAGACACGATAAAAAGCCACAGTGGAGGAATCGGATTGGAAAATAAAATTAACACAAGAAG
>CAJFPG010000053.1 GCA_904398665.1 Candidatus Geddesella stercoravicola
AGGTACGCTATGATAGCGTCCATCGCCGATACCACTTCCTCAACTATCTGCTCCTCGTATGGAACATCCTCGGGAAGCGTCGCTTCGTACGCCGCCACAAATCCACTCAAATCTGATGACAGGGAAGCGAATTTTTGAGAATATGATACAGTATCTTCAACGAAACTATCCGCCGCACCGGAAGGTCTGTACTGACAAAATCCTGCTTGGGGATATGCCGGATATCCATACTCATCATTTCCTGAAAGCTCTGTTTCACAATATTCAATAAGCATCTGCAATGTAGCAAGAGCTTCGGGATCTCCCGCCGTATTCAACGCTACGCTTTTTGCGTTATCAAGAGTATCATACGCCTCAACCGCGGTTTTCAAAATACAATTTTCATTGCAGAAATCAATAATATCATAGAAGATATCACAAGCTTCGGCGGCGGTGGCAGCCTCGTTCATCGCTTTGATACTGAGCGTATCGCCGTCGATAAATTGAGTGCTTATCGTTCCGTCGATGTAATCATCGGGACTTGCTCCCTCATAAAGAGTATCGTCCACTCTTTGAATAAACTCCATAAGTTGCTCGGGAGTTTTTTTCGCCGCACCGGCCTCAATTTTGACTGACCCATCGTCATTCTTCGGGAACATATCTATATAATTTAAAAGAGGAGTCGTCCAGAAGACATCATGGGCGTCATGTCCGCCGTAAGTCCAACTGTCCCATGCGGACACTATCGCGTTAAGATTTTCCTCACTCGGATCCGCCTTATAAGCGTCCAAAGTTTCGGTAAGAAGTGTCACTATATTCTTGCCGTCTGTCACAGGATCCTGCGCAGAATCGCCAAGGTAATCGATTATCCCTTGAATGGAAGTGACAACCGCTTCATCGGGAGTTCCTGTCGGTTCCGCAGAAGCGTTTACAACAAGACTCGTTCCCAATGAAAGAACCATGGCAACAGCAAGAATAAAAGCTATTGTTTTTTTCATATTAGGCCTCCTTAAATTTTTGATTCGGAATCATTATTCTTATATAAAAGATATTAAAAAATCCCGCGTTGTTATTATAACAAACAAATGAAAAAAAGTCAATAAAAAAATCCACAAAAGACCCTGTTTTAGCTAAAATAAACAGAAAAGACACAATTTAAATCCCAAAAAGATTTAATGACAAATTTTAAGTCCAGATGAGTACTTAAAACGGTACTTCAAAGAAATAAATAACTATAAAATAATGAAAAAGATAAAAATACTTCTTTGATACATAACAAAAATCATATTGACAAATAACAAATAATAAAATATAATTTTATAGAATATAAACTTATTTTCCAATATGATTTTTAACTAATAGAGGGAGAAAGAAATGATTTTAAAAAACGCGGATATTTACGACGAAAATTTTAATCTTATCAAAGCCGATATTAAAATCAACGGAGAAAAAATAACGGAAATCGGCGACGAATTATCCGGAGACTCCGTCGATCTTTTAGATTATATGATTCTTCCGGGCCTTATAGACATACATATACACGGCCGCGCCGGAGCCGATACGGGAGACGCGACCCCGGAAGCTCTGTCAACAATGAGCGAAAGTCTTGTAAAAAAAGGAATAACTTCGTTTTGTCCGACGTCGATGACTCTTTCGTTTGAGGAACTTTTAAAAATTTTTCAAAATGTCAAAGAAATGAAGAATAAAGTTCAGGGAGCGTATATTCACGGCATAAATATGGAGGGACCGTATATAGCGATGTCCAAAAAAGGAGCCCAGAACGCCGCTTACGTAAGGAATCCGGATAAAGACGAATTTAAAAAACTTTACGACGGCTGCGACGGCAATATAAAAATTGTAGACATCGCGCCTGAATGCGACGGAGCGGAAGAATTTATAAAAGAAGTTCAACCGTATTGCCCGGTATCGATAGCGCATACAGCCGCCGATTATGACGACGCTATAAAAGCGTTTGAGCTCGGTGTTCGGCACATAACTCACCTATATAACGCTCAAAGCGGACTTTCCCACAGGGCTCCGGGAGTAGTGGGCGCCGTTTTCGACAGGGCGAAAAAAGACGGAATAAGGGCTGAAATAATCTGCGACGGATTTCACATACATCCGGCGGCGCTCAGAATAGCGTTTGAGAATCTCGGAGAAGACGGAAGCATAATAATAAGCGATTCAATGAGAGCCGCTGGACACTTTGACGGAGAATACGACCTCGGCGGACAAACCGTATACGTGAAAAACGGAAAGGCGCTTTTATCCGACGGAACCATAGCGGCGTCTACGTCAAATGTTTTTGACGAGCTTAAAAACGTTATTTCCTACGGAATCCCGATAAAACAGGCGATAAAATCAGCCACAATAAATCCAGCTAAAGCCATAAGAGTCGACGACCAAACAGGGTCGATAAAAGTCGGGAAATACGCCGACATTCTCGCGGTTGACAAAGACTTTAACATAAAACTTGTCATGGTAAAAGGAAAAATCAAAGTAAAGAATTTTTAGATACTGCCCCACGGAGACATTCGCTAAGTTTTGAAAACTTAGCGAATGATAAATATTCTATAATATTTCAAAACTAAAAAAATCATTTCAAACCATATCAAGAAATCTTATTAGATATAAAAATTCTTCACTCAATAAAAAATCCTCACAAATGATGACTGCGGCAAATGAAAATTAAAGAATCGAGGTAGAATAGCTGATTCTACCTCGATTCTTATTATATTTATTTTTCGAAGTGATATAACCCACTATAACACTTTCGGAAAGTATCCGAAAATGTCACATAGGGGGGAACATTATGCTCATTAGTTTAGTATTGAAAATCCAAATATTTTTTATATTCATAACACCATGCCATTCTTTTACTTTATTCGGCGCGAATAAATTATTAGAGGCTACCGTTACTGATTCTCCATTGCTTTCAGTTTGAAACGTACAAGATTAAACAGGCACGCGAAAATGATTATATGCTTTTTGTTGCGGCTAACAAATTAGACAAATCGCCGCCCCAAAAAAAACAGTTTCCATCAAAGGGAAAAATTATTGCCATTGACTTGGAACAAACAAAATTCGCCAGAACAGCCGTAACCACAGATAAACAACATATCTCCGACTATCAATCGTTGCGACAGCGTTCGGGCTTACCGTCCAAACCAACTGCTATTACGGTAATTTTGAACTTGTAATCCTCTTTGTGCCAGTTTTGTATTTTCATTTTTTCCTTTCCCCAAATCTAATTATAAGAAGCTCATTGCCGCGCCTTGGCAAATAGAAAAATTTTTTTATTATATTAATTTTCGACAAAAATAATTTCTACACTTCCTATGCCTCCGCTGACCGTCACAAAAGAAGATCCGTTTCCGATATACGTTTCATCGGACACAGAGACACCGTCAACTACCGCGGAACCAATCCCTTTAAAAATGTGAAGACGATATTCATCGGACAAACCGGATAATTTCAAAACAGTTCGCCCGATTCCGCAATCTATTTCGGAGTCTCCGTCAAGACGGGCTTTCATCTCGAAGACACCGACACCGACGGCTATTTCAGCGTTCTTTATTCGTCCTTCCTCCACAGTTATCTTCCCCGTTCCGCCGTCTATATAAGCAGAATCGGTTATATACAACTCACCGACTCTAACAGCTCCGGCTCCGATATCAAAACGCAAAGAATTTGCGCGAAAAACTTCCATATTTACTGTTCCAAACCCGGAAGATATATTTGCAAAATCAAAACTGAAACCTTCGGGAACAGTTATTTTAAGTGTTTTTTTCGGTTCTAAAATTTGGAAAAATTTTTCTTTTTCTTCAATTTTCAACGTTTTTTCCAATAGAGAAACACTCAAAGATTCGCTGTTTGTTTCAACAGTAAAGTCTTCTCCTTCTGAGATAACCAAAGACACGGAAGAAAGCCTGATGTCCAAAGAAATAATCTCGCCATCAAGTTTTCCAGACAGAACTTTTCCATCATAAAAACCATCGTCGTCAAAAATATTACCGAAGCCGGCTAAATAATAAACGGCGGTCATAAACCCGTTAACTATTAAGACAATCAAAAACACAGAAAAGGCAATCGCAAGATATTTAATGATTTTTTGAGCCCGAGTCATTTAATATCGACGCCTCCAAAAATACAATTTCCTTTTATATAAACCGTAAAATCAGCGTCAGAACGCCTTACGACCCTTTTATCCGAAAAGCCTCCGAAAATTGAATTAGATGAAATTTTAACGTTTATATTTTCAGGCAATAAAATATCGATTCCGCCAAAAACAGCGCAAACATTCACAACAGAATCCGATTTTATAATCGCGTTCCTTAAATCATATTTTATTCCCCCAAAAACGGATGTAAGTTCGACACCTTTAAACTCTTCCTCCGTCAAATCAACATTTTGAGCGGAAAAGGTAGCTGTTATTCGCTTCAAATTCCCGCCGTTTTCTTTTCTTGCCTCAGTTTCCGTATCATATGCTTTTTTGTTGCAAACGGCCCCAAAAATAAGTTTCCAAATAAGACCAAAGCTGAAAATCCCTTGACACGCGAGAAGCAATACGACACCGACCGCGAGGCCTATAAAACTGCCGAGCTTTTCTCTTTCTGTCAGGAGCGAAATAAAACACGGGACAATTATAAACAAAGTCCACCATCCGTTAAAAAATAAGTCAAAATTAAGAACATTGAAAGCTCGAAGAGCAATAAGAACTCCCACCGCCACAAGCGCCAGCCCCCATAAAACGCTTCCAAATCTTCTCATGAAATATCACACCCTTAATTTTTTTTCACTAACTTTTTTAATCTCTTTTATTTCGCTCTATTTTAGCATATTTTAATATTTTTTTCAATAAAAAGATAACCGAAATTTTCATATAGAAATAAATTAACAAAAAGTTTACAATTTTGACTATTGCTTAAAGTGGAGTCTATATTGTATACTGATAATATAATCAAAGATAAGAACGGAGGATTTACTATGAAAGAAAAGAAGCTCGGCTTCGGGCTTATGCGCCTTCCCGTCACAGACCCGAACGACGCCGGAAAAATAGACATAGAACTCACAAAAAAGATGGTTGACACTTTTCTTGAAAGAGGCTTTACATATTTCGACACGGCGTGGATGTATTGCAATTTTCAAAGTGAAAACGCCGTAAAAGAAGCTATTGTAAACCGTCATCCGAGAAATAATTTTACCATAGCCACAAAACTTCACTCTGCTTTTATAGAAACAAAAGAAGACAGAGATAAAGTTTTTAACAAACAACTGGAAAAAACGGGCGCCGGATTTTTTGACTACTATCTGTTGCACGATATAGGTGTAGAACACTATAAAAAATTTAAAGAGCTCGATTGTTTTAATTGGATTCGCGATAAAAAAGAAAAAGGGCTTGTAAAAAAAATAGGATTTTCCTTTCATGATTCGGCAGATTTTTTAGAAAAAGTACTTAACGAATATCCATGGTTTGATTTCGTACAGCTGCAAATCAACTATCTCGACTGGGACAGCCACGGAATTCAATCACGTAAGTGTTATGAAACCGCGACGAGGCACGGTCTTCCGATTATAGCTATGGAACCGGTAAAAGGAGGAACTCTCGCTAATCCTCCGGAAGAAGTCAAAAAAATATTCGAGCGACATTCTCCCGGAATGTCCCCGTCGTCTTGGGCGATCAGATTCGCGGCGAGTCTCGACAATGTCTTTATGGTGCTCTCCGGGATGAGCGATATGGCTCAGCTTTTGGACAACACGGGCTATATGATGAACTTTAAGCCTCTTAACGAAGAAGAGAAAAAAATTGTCGGAGAAGCTGTCGATAAAATAAATTCAAGCATTGAAATCCCTTGTACCGGATGCTCCTACTGCACCGACGGTTGTCCGATGAAAATAGCCATTCCGAAATATTTTTCGCTTTACAACGCGGACAAGCAAGAAATAAAGGAAAAAGGATGGACTCCGCAAGCGGAATATTACGACAATTTAACAAAAAGTTTCGGAAAAGCAAGCGATTGTATAGAATGCGGGCAATGTGAAAGCGCATGTCCACAACATCTTCCAATTATAAAATACCTTAAAAACGTAGCAAAATATTTCGGTAAATAAACAGGAGGAAAAGATATGACAACAAATATACTTACTAAAAAACAATTATCGATAAAAGCTCAAACATTCGCGACGATAATATCTGTTGTAGCAGCTGTCGCCCTTCCTCAGATATTTCATGTAATCGGAGCGATTTCCGGACTGGGCGCGGGACTCGGGGAAGCTTTTCTTCCTATGCATTTGCCGATAATACTTACAGGCCTGATAGCCGGACCTTACGCCGGAGCGATATCGGGAGCGATTTCTCCTCTTTTGAGCTTTGCTCTTTCAGGAATGCCGGGACTCGCGATGCTTCCGTTTATGATGATAGAACTTTTCGTATACGGACTCGCGTCAGGGCTTATGAAAAATATAAAAATGCCTTGTATTATGAAAGTACTTTCCGTTCAAGCTGCCGGACGTGCGGTTCGAGCGGCGGCAATCCTTATCGCGACATATGGTTTCGGGTATGAGAAAATCTCAGTTTCAATAATATACACGAGCATAGCCGTCGGATTATTCGGCATTATTTTACAACTTGTGCTTATTCCCTTAATTATTTATAGGATTACCGACAAAAATGAACAGTAAGACCAAGAAAGCCAAAGATATTTTGCTGGAAAACGGTTATACATGTGTTTTATGCAATGGAAACGATACGATAACAAGCAAAGAAAGAGGGATAAAGCCTCTTTTGTCGCTTTACAACACCAAACAAAATTTCTCAGGATATTCAGCGGCAGACAGAGTCGTTGGAAAAGCGGCCGCTTTTGTTTATATTCTGCTGAAAGTAGATGAAATCTATGCCGAAATTATTTCTGAGCCGGCAAAGCAAATCTTAGAAAAATACAAAATCCCCGTTTCAGCAAAAACGACCTCAAAACTAATAAGAAATCGAGAAGGTACAGGATTTTGTCCGATGGAAACCGCTGTTATAAAAATCACCGATCCAAAAAAAGCCGTCGAGGCAATAGAAAACACGTTAAAAACTCTCAATTAAAAATCGTTTTCTTCCAGCCAAAGCGACAATAGCGTTTTCTTAAAAAAATTAAAGTAAAAAACCTTGTCAGAGTAAAAAGACAAGGTTTTTTATTATTTATTTTTTATTATTTATTATTTATTTTTTATTCTTAATGTTATTATATATTTATATCTTTTTTATCATATCCTCTATTTCTTCTTTCGAACGAAAACCCACAAAAGAAGAAATAGATTTTCCTCCTTTTAACAAAATAACGGTCGGAACGTTTTCTATGCCAAATTTTTCAACAAGAAAGTCCTCCTCTTCAACATTGACTTTTCCGACCTTAATTGTTCCCTGATTTTCCTCAGAGATTTCCGAAATGACAGGTGATAACATCTGACATGGAGCGCACCAAGGTGCCCAAAAATCAAGAAGGACGGGTTTTTCAGACAACACGACCTCTTGCTCAAAATTTGTTTTTGTTATAACTATTTCCACAATATCCCCTCCCATTTTTACTTTGATTTATAAAATATACAATTATATATAAATAAAGTATAAAGCCCTTGAAACTTAGGGGGTTGATCTGTTATTTTTTTAAAATTCTCAGTTTTCTTCTAAACGCAAATATAAATATTGTCAATTATTATTTTTCTTCGAGCATAATTAAATTATTTCCAAAATCTAAAATACTAATTATGTGACATCGACATTACAATAAGTCTTTATAAAAATTTATATATCATAAATATCAAATGACCTTTTAATCCCATCCCAAAGTCTCAAAAAGAAAAAAACGATTGCTTAACCTTCATGGTAACAAGCCATCCTCTTCCGACCGCTCAGGTCTGGTCATAAGTTTTTTTACCGACGTCATGGGATCGGCTCCCTTATAAAGAACGTTATAACACTGTTCTGTTATCGGCATATCAATATTATATTTATCAGCGAGTTTAACAACACAGTCAACGGCATAATATCCTTCAACAGTACCGACTTTTTCAAGAGCCTCTTTTACGGGAACTCCTTTTCCGATCAGATTTCCGAAACGATTGTTTCGGCTATGCTCCGACATACATGTAACAACGAGATCCCCTAGACCCGAAAGTCCCATAAAAGTTCTCACATCGGCCCCCAAAACGACTCCCAGCCGACAAATTTCCGCAAGCCCTCTCGTTATAAGAGCCGCACGTGCGTTGTCGCCGAGAGACAATCCATGCTCAATACCGGAGGCCACGGCGATAACATTTTTAACTGCCCCGCCAACCTCCACTCCTATGATATCACGGTTTGTATATATTCTAAATGACTCGCACATTAACGCGGATTGCACAAATTCTGCGGCCTCGATATCTGAAGAAGCCGCGACAACCGTTGTAGGAACGTCTCTCGAAACCTCCTCGGCATGAGACGGACCTGAAAGAACAACGATCCGTTTCCCCGGAAGTTCCTCAGAAATAACCTCCGAGAGACGAAGAGCAGACCCTTGCTCGAAACCTTTTGAAACGTTTACCACTACGCCGAAATCAAGTTCTTTAAGACGCTTCGCCGTTTGCCTAACAGCGAACGAAGGAGTGGCTATTATAATTATGTCGGTATTTTCGGCCTTCAATATATCACAAGTGATCTCAATCCGGTCAGGAATTTTAATTCCGGGAAGCAATCTTTCGCTTTCTCTCTTTTTAAGAAGTTCTTTTGCTTCTTCTTCAAACGGCGACCACAGAGTCACATTATGTCCGTTGAAAAAGGCTTTTAACGCGAGAGCTATCCCCCACCCGCCGGAGCCTAAAACCATAATATCAAGCATTTTTTCAACTCCCGATTATAGAAGTAGTATTATAAATATAGCATAATTCGCCAAAAATATCAAGCAAAAACACAAAAATCACGAAAATATTTTGTAAATCCGATTTTTATGGTAAAAAATTTCCCATATAACTTATAACTCGACGAAAAAAACAAAAGCTTCATGGCTCCGAACTATTTAAGCCTGTTTCTTTCCGAGGAAGAGAACAGATCCAAAATTCCAAATACAATCTCAGCCGCTCTTTCAGAAGCCGCCTCACAATTTTTATCAAAATTTTCCTCGCCTTTATATTCAGACGTATCTGTAATCGTTCCGACACTCAGAAACGGAATTTTATTAACATAACAAACATGAGCGACGGCGGCGGTTTCCATATCGACGGAAAGAGGAGCGAATCGTCGAACGATTTCTTCTCTTTTTTCATCCGTAATAAACATTTCTCCGGTCGCTACCGTCCCGAAAAAAAAAAAAAAATAAATAAATAAATAAAGCCCCGAAATGATTCGCCGAGATATAGCGACAATAGGAATAAGCGAAGACAAAATTGTAATATTATTAACCGACGATATTTTAGACAGCGAAGAAAAAGATTCCTTGACAAAACTTGATTCGAATGGTATAATCATGATAATAAATGAAAATACATCCGATAAAGAGATAGAAGATTTACAACTTTTTTTCATACAGTCTTTACTCCACGGCAGGCGGAAGCGGAGGCAGCGGTTTTACGAACGGTATCGTTTTTGAAAATTATTCCCTAAACGTAACGGTAGCTTGGTCAGGATACAATCCCATAATAAAAGGACAGATTTCATCTCCGATACTTTGGTCTTCCGCAAATTCAGGAATCGCGAAAGTAAATGAAAATTCCGGATATATTACCTCGATAAGCGAAGGCCGAACAACAATTACCGCGACTATGGCAAACGGGAAAACCGCGTCGTTTCTTATTTTAGTAAACAAATTATTAATATATCAATCGCGGCAAACACTTTATTATGATGACAAAAATAATTATGCGGAAGATTTACTGTGCGGAGATATTGAAGAACAAGATTTGAAAGCGAAAAGCTGGTTAAAATGGAACGAGCTTTCGCCCGCGACGCCCAATTCATTATACCAATCCTTAAAAAATTTAGCGACATATTTTTCGAATTCCCCGTTAACAAATGTTGCCATAAATATGGTAGATAAATTCATGTCCGGCGATAATAATTCATATAAAAATAATCAATTAACAAGTAGTGTGGCAAATCATACGGCTACACGAAGCTATATAACATCGGCGATTTCATTTATTAAAACAATTTTATCCCAATATAACGGAAATCTTTCACGATTGAAATATTATCCATCCACAAGAGACGACCATCTGTTAAAAATAATGTTTGAAGAAAATGAAATTTATCAACCGGCATATTCCACTCTTAATGATTATATAAACGGATTGGCATTTTGTTTACATGGATTATGGGGCAATAAAATAGAAGTAACGTCTTATAATAAATCAGGAAATAATTATACTATAAAATTATTATTTACACTATACGATCATTTCGGACTCGATGAAGAAGACGTTAGAAATTTCTCTTCCGGCTCAATATCTAATTTTATAATGGAAAATTTTCTCAATGCTCCACTTGAAGGGTTTTCCGCTTGGTACATATTACAGCACAATAAATCATATAATAAACAATACAAACCGTTCCCAACTATTATAGAAATCTCCGAGAATGTTTCAGGGACGATTTAAAAGAAGAAGGAGATCAAACTGAAAAAGACAGGGAAAATAATCCGCAACATTATTTTTATCGCAACAACTTCGGCTTTTCTTATTGTTTTCTATATTATAGCAATCTATCCCGTCGTTTATGCCATAGATATGCAGCGTTGGCCGTCTATGTTGGATAATTTTGAAACTTACAAAGATGATTATACCTCCGTAGCCGAATATTGCCGCGAGTATTTTGAAGAACAAAATATCAACTTTGAAGAAGCTAAAAAATATCGCACGATACAAATAAAAGTCAGAGACAGATTGATAACTTACGAGGGAGAAGAACTCCAATTACCGAATAAAATCAAAAAAAATGTCGCGAATTTACGACAGTCTGTTTCAGAGAATTCTCTTCCGACGCCCACTATTATTTATGAAAAAAACCATATTAGATTTGCTTTTGAAATGACACCTTATGCTTTAATCTATTCTTATACCGGGAAAATACCAACAGATTGGGGAAACTCTCAAAAAAGCGATATATTTGTAAAGAGAATAGATCGGCACTGGTATCATATAACCCCAAAAGATAAATAATTTTGTCAATATTCAATCTGTAAAAAACAACTTAGATTATGATACAATCTTTATATAATTATTTATAATAACATAAATAATAAAAATTACTATAATATTTTTATTTTGTAATTACTACTAAAATAAAAGAGGTACGCTCCATCGGCGTACCTCTTTTACAATCCAATCAAAAAATACAGCATTTACATTTATCAATGGCGGACATTTATTTAATTTCATCATTAAACTTCATTCCAATCTCTCGGGTCCAAAGGATAAAAAAGCGGTTCCTTTTCTCCGAAATCTATTTTGGAAATTCTATATTCGTTACCGCTTCTTTCTATTGTAACAAAGGCCGCTTCCCTAGTTGTCCTAGTTCTATCTTCCTCCGCAACAGCGTTGGGAGAATGGGTAGTCAAAGAAAAAGCGATGTCGCAAGTATATTCATCGTTTTCCCAATCTTGGCTTTCGTCAAGATATACGGAGACATCGTCCACAGACATCTCAGGACCCGAATTATAATAAGAGACACAAAGAGTCCCGTCGTCATTATAAAAATAAGCGGTCATAAAATCATCTAACAGCTGCCCTGAAAAATATTCGGAATATTTGTTTTTTACTTCTTCATATTC
>CAJFPG010000054.1 GCA_904398665.1 Candidatus Geddesella stercoravicola
CAGGATACGCCGGAGGAATAATGTCATCGGCAATAGACGGGATAAAAATCGCAGAGGCAATATTAAATAATTAAAGAGCGTGGAAAGGATAGATAATCATGAAAAAAACATTTAAATTATCAGCGTTGGCCCTTATATCCCTTATATTCCCGATTTTTACGATAGCCTGCGATTCCTCCGAAGCTCAATCAACGGAAAAAGAACTGAATTATGACTTTTCAAGCGAAGAAATTATAATAGTATGCGATGAAAATAACAGCGATGATTTTTTATATTTCTCATATGACAGCGTTGAGGCGGAGGAGTTACTGAGAAGGAAATCCGAAATTGAGGAAAAATATGGATGCAAAATAACCGTTTCCAATGTCGAAAATGATGTAGAATCTTTTGTCAGCTCCCAAATTGCCTCTAATTCTAAAAGCGATATAGATATAATCATGGCTTTTTCTTATTATATAAGAAGATGGGCGGGAGCCGGATATCTTTATGATATCGCGGATTACTCAGATATAATCGATTATACCGATTCTTTTCGCTGGGGGACAAAAAACGATCTTGAAGCTCTTGCCGTAAACGGCAAAATCTACGGACTTTTACCGGCTTGTTTTCCTGATAATTTAAGATCTTTTTTCTATGTCATAACTACAAATAATCAGCTTATGAAAGACGCCGGATACGGCGATATGTCAGTCTATCAAGAGGAAGGAACTTGGTCGAGAGAAAAATTTGAGGAATTTATAGCGAATTGTTCTCAAATAGACAAAGGAATATACAGTCTTGACACAGGACTGGAATCATTCCTTACGACTTGTATATATTCCGGGGGCGGAACAATTTACGACTCCGATACGGGAAAATCCGGATTAAACAATCAAGGAGTAACCGACAGTTTGGCTTGGGGAAAAGGAATACTTGAAAATTACTCTCAGCAAATATATCTTCACGATGATTTCAGAGATATGTTTCTCACGGGTTACGCGGCGATGGCTACCGCCGACAGTTCTTCCATAACGGAAACAATTTCAAAAAATGAAAACATCGGAGAGTTTTCGGTTCTTCCCTTCCCTAAAAGCGAGAATGCCAACGAAAATACCGCCACCGGTTATATTCATTCCTATAAACATATTCTCGCAATACCGAAAATAGCCGGAGATATCGAAGCTTCCGCCGTTGTTATCAGTGAGCTATTTAAACCGTTATCCACAATGTCAAACAGCGAAGCGATACGACAATATTATAAACAAAATGTATTTTGGTCCGATAAAGATGTAGAGATTCTGTTTGAGGAAAGCGAAAAAGCCGAATATAGCTATTGGCAGGAAGGCTTTCATAACGTATTGACAACCATAGCTAATTCGACAATGTCCTCTACACCGGCAGCCGCTATACAATCATCAATTCCAACCGCTGAGCATATCATAGAAAACACTATAAAAGAAAATAAAGAAGGCGTTGAACTTTATTTCGAGTAATATTTATTTATTAAAGTTCATAAAAAATACATATATATTATCTTGACATTCTTTTTAAAATATTGTAGAATAGTCAAAGATAGGAGACATACGAAAGATGAGACAGCCGAAATTTTTAAGTAAAGAGTTTTTCTTTTATTACCAGGGCTTTTATTTTAGCGCTGGAAATTTCTGCTGTAATAAAACATCCTAATACTGTATCGGATAAAATATATCTGTCAGACTTAAACCGATGTTTGTTTACAGCAAACATCGGTTTTTTTGTTAAATAACCCAGAAAAAAAGGAATAAGGAAGGATGATTTCATAATGACTTCTCTTGAAGAAGCAAGAGAAAAAATCAGCGAAGCGGATAAGGAAATCGCTCGCTATTTTGAAATAAGAATGAACGCGGTCTCGGAAGTCGCACAATACAAAAAAGAACATTCCCTACCCGTCCTCGATACCGGAAGAGAAAACGCGTTAATAGCTAAAAACAAAGAATATATAACAAACGAGGAAATAAGAGACCTATATATTCTTTTTCAAAAGAATATGATGGACCTTTCAAAAAAATATCAAAGCATATTAATATCAGGACAGAAAATAGCGTTTTCCGGAATAGAGGGCGCTTACGCTCATATAGCCGCAAAAAAAATTTTCCCGGAAGGAAACATCTCGCCGTATCCGAGCTTTAAAAAGGCTTACACGGCGGTTGTAAACGGGAAATGCGACTCGGTTGTTCTTCCGATAGAAAACAGTACGGCGGGAGAAGTCGGCGATAATATAGATATGATATATTCCGGAACTCTTTTTATAAACGGCATCTACGAGCTTAGAATATCTCATAACCTTTTAGGGAAAAAAGGAGCCAAACTTACTGATATAAAAGAAGTCATAAGCCATTCTCAGGCGATAGACCAATGTAAAACGTTTCTTGAAGAAAATAATATTGCCCCCAAAAAGGCAATTAACACTGCGATAGCAGCCAAACAAGTATCAGAATCTTGCGGAAAAGAAACCGGAGCGATAGCGAGCAAGGAAACGGCGGCGCTATACGGATTAGAGATTATCCGAGAAAAAATTAACTCGGGAGAAAGCAACGCCACAAGATTCGCCGTTCTTTCAAGAGAACGTCATAAGGATTCTCAAAATAAACTTTTTATGCTCGGATTCACAGTAAAACACGAAGCCGGCGCTCTCGCGAAAGCAATGAATATCATCGGAGATTTCGGGTTCAATATGCAAATGATAAAGAGCCGTCCTCTTAAAAACCTTTTGTGGCAATATTACTTTTTTACCGAAATACAAGGGAATCCCGATTCTGCAACCGGGAAAAAAATGCTTTCGGAGCTTAAAGCTTTTTGTCCGGACGTAAAACTTCTCGGATCTTATTCAAAACATAACATTATTGAAAGTTAGGTGCCGTATGAAGCTTACAATAAATTTGAAAGAAAACTCTTACGACGTCACGATCGGAAAAGATATACTTCATCTTTGCAAAGAGCTGTTCAATCTCAATCGAAAGGTTTTAATTGTTACCGATGACAACATACCTTCGGAATATTATCAAAAAATCAAAGAACAAGCGAAAGACCCGATGATTGTTACCGTGCGAAACGGAGAAAAAAGTAAATCGTTTGAAACCGCGGAAAAAATATTAAAAATAATGCTCGATAATAATTTCAGCAGAAAAGACTGCGTTGTTGCCGTCGGCGGCGGCGTCGTAGGAGATCTCGCGGGGTTCGTCGCCTCCTTATATATGAGGGGAATAGATTTTTATAACGTACCCACTACGGTCCTATCTCAGGTAGACTCCTCCATAGGAGGAAAAGTGGGAATAAATTTCGAGGGGGTAAAGAACGCGATAGGAGCGTTTCATCAACCGAAAAGCGTTCTGATAGATATTTCAACCCTCAATTCCCTACCCCCCAGACAAATAAAAAACGGTCTTATCGAGGCTCTGAAATCCGGAGCGATAAGAGACGACTCTTTATTCGAGCTGTTTGAAAATGATTATCGAGATATGGATATGCAAACGGTTATATATAAATCGTTAAAGGTAAAAAAAACAATTGTTGAAAATGACGAAAAGGAGAACGGAGAGAGAAAACTTTTAAATTTCGGACATACTCTCGGACACGGAATAGAATCAGTGTGCGACGGAAAACTTTATCACGGGGAATGCGTCGCTCTCGGAATGTATTTAATATCTGACGGAGACATAAAATCAAGACTCAAAAACATATATGAAAAACTCGGCATATGGGACAGAATATACGGCGTTTATACAGAGCTTCTCGAAACAAAACGTCAAGAGATGATAAACGCGATAATCCATGATAAAAAAACCGTTAAAGATATCTGCTCGGCCGTCGTCGTCGAAAAGATAGGAAACGGGAAAATATCTCAAATACCGACTGAAAAGCTCGTAGAACTACTCAGGAGATAAAACAATGAAAAACACATTCGGAAACAGTATAACCCTAACTCTTTTCGGGGAAAGTCACGGTCCGGAAATAGGCGCGGTCATAGACGGATTATGCCCGGGAATAGCAATAGATGAAAAATTTATGAACCATCAGTTGGATTTACGCCGTCCATACGGTAAAATATCGACACAAAGAGTCGAAAAAGACAATTTCAAAATAGTAAGCGGAGTATTCAAAAACAAAACTACGGGAGCTCCTTTGACAGTTCTTATACCGAATGAGAATATCAGAAGCGAAGATTATACAGAGCTGAGAAATATTCCCCGCCCTTCTCACGCGGACTATACGGCGTTTAAAAAATATAACGGATTCGAGGATTACAGAGGCGGAGGCCATTTTTCCGGAAGATTGACAGCTCCTATCGTGGCGGCGAGCGCGATACTTTTGACCGCGCTGAAAAGCAAAGGGATAAAAATCGCGACTCATATTAAATCATGCGGAGATATTTCCGACAGAGATTTCGAAGATCCGAAAGCAGATTCTGATATTTTAAACGATCTCCGTTTTCCCGTTCTCGATAAACAAGCGGAAACAAGAATGAAAGAAAAAATAGAAAAAGCCGCGGAAGAGGGAGACAGCGTGGGCGGAATATTAGAAACAATCGTAACGGGAATGCCAACGGGAGTCGGCGAACCCTGGTTTGATTCTGTGGAAAGCGTTATCGCGAAAGGAATATTCGCGATTCCGGCGGTAAAAGGAATAGAATTCGGAGCCGGTTTTTCGTTCTCAGAAATGAATGGAAGCAAAGCGAACGATCAGATCGTGTTAAAAAACGGCGAAATACAAACAGAAACCAATAATAACGGCGGAATCAACGGCGGCATAACAAACGGTATGCCAATAATTTTCAGAACAGTAATAAAACCGACTCCGTCAATATTCAAAAAACAACGTTCCGTCGATATAAATAAAATGACAGAAGAGGATCTTCTCCTGAAAGGAAGACACGACCCGGCGATTTTTCACAGAGCGAGAGTTGTTATTGACAGCGTCACGGCTCTGGCGACAGCGGATCTTTTGGCTTTAAAATACGGTACCGATTGGTTTACGGAGGAATAAAAATGGAATACGGGCTTGTCGGACATCCTCTCGGACACAGTTTTTCCCAAGAAATCCACGAGGCTATCGGCGGTTACGCCTATGAGATAAAAGACCTTGACCAAAATGATTTCATACAATTCATGAAAGAAAAAAAATTCAGGGGAATAAACGTCACAATACCTTACAAAGAAAAAGTAACGGAATATCTTGACTTTATAGATCCCGTCGCTCAAGAAATCGGAGCCGTAAACACCGTCATAAACATCAATAATAAACTTTATGGCTACAATACCGACATTTTCGGCATTACAGATTTGATAAAGCGAAATATCAGAAATCTTCAAAATAAAACCGCGCTTATCTTGGGCTCGGGAGGAACGTCAAAAACAGCGGAATTCGCGCTTAAAAAATTGGGATGTAAAAAAATATACAAGGCGTCACGAAAAAAAAGAACAGAAAATACGGAAAATGTCACAAGATACGTTACATATGACGATCTACCATTCATATCCGAAGAAATATCTCTTATAATCAACACGACTCCCGTCGGAATGTATCCAAAAAGCGAGACGTCGCCGATAGATCTCGACAGTTTCAAAAAAACGGAGGCCGTTATTGATGCCGTATACAACCCGATAAAAACAAAGTTGGTATATAAAGCGGAAACTTTGGGAATAAAATCGGAAAGCGGTTTATATATGCTTGTTTCGCAGGCCGTAAAAGCCTCTGAATTATTTTCTGACACCAAAATAAAGAATGATTTAAAAGAAAAAATTTTCAATCGCGTATTAAAAACAAGACAAAATATCGTCCTGACAGGAATGCCCGGCAGCGGGAAAACAACGCTCGGGAAGAAAGTCGCGACAATAACAAACAAGCCCTTTATCGATACCGATGAAATTATTGAAAATAATTACGGTCATCCCTCCGAAATAATAAAAAATTACGGTGAAAAACGATTCAGAGATATCGAAACGGAAGCAATAAAATCTATAATGCTTAATACCGGAACGGTTATAGCCGTTGGCGGAGGCGCGATTTTAAGAGACGAAAATATAGAATATCTCAAAAGAAACGGGGTGCTGATATTCATAGACAGGGACATTTCAGAGATAAGTCCGACCGATGACCGCCCCCTTTCTTCCGATAAAGAAAAGCTGAAAAAAATTTACAAAGAAAGATATGACAGATATATAAACACCGCGGATATTAAAATAAAAGCCGTTGACAACATTGAAAAAAACGTAAAAAAGATCACTGAGGAGTTTTTCAAATGAACATCGCTGTACTGAACGGACCCAACATAAATTTTATAGGAATAAGAGAACCCCATATTTACGGAACCGACACTTATAAAGATCTTGAAAAAATAATCAGGGAACATTGCGCCGATAAAGATATCGGCGTCGAGATATACCAATCAAACCACGAAGGAGCGTTAGTGGATAAAATACAGGAATGTTATGGGAAAGTTGACGGAATAATAATCAATCCCGGAGCCTATACTCATACGAGCATCGCCATTCTTGACGCCCTCAAAGCGGTAAATATTCCCGCCGTTGAGGTTCATCTCTCGAATGTCTCAAAAAGAGAGCCGTTTAGACAAATAAGTTATATAAGAAATTACTGTAAAAAAACGATAACGGGAAAAGGTATTCGGGGATATATCGAAGCCATAGACTTTTTGAACAATTTGAACAATAATATATGAGAAAATATATGAAAAACCATATTGGAGAAATAATATATGAAAATTACAATAAAGCCCGGCACGGCTTTCGGAAGAATAAAAGCTCACCCCTCTAAAAGCGACGCTCATCGGCTTATTATCGCGGCGGCTCTTTCAAAAGGCGAATCCGAAATTAAAGAAATAGAACAAAGCGAGGATATCAAAGCCACGGTAAACGCCGTTAAACAACTCGGAGCAACCTGCGTTTTTAACGGAAATAATCTTAAAATAACGGCCTCGGGAGCCAGATTATCCGACGGAGCCGTCATCGACTGCAACGAAAGCGGAAGTACTTTGAGATTTATGATACCGATCCTTTTGATTTTCAACAAGAAAGCGACTTTGATCGGTTCCCCCAGATTATTTGAGAGGCCTCTCGGTATATATGAGAAAATTTGCGAAAAAGAAAACCTTACATTTCAAAAAATAAAAAACGGAATCGAATTAAAAGGTCCTTTAAAAGGCGGAAGATACGAGATAAACGGGGATATAAGCAGCCAATTTATAACGGGACTGCTCTTCGCTTTACCGTTACTTAAAACAGACAGCGAAATAAAAATAATACCGCCGATTGAAAGCCGCCCGTATATTGAAATCACTCTCGATGTTTTAAAGAAAGCCGGGATCAAAGTCGATCTTTCCGAGAACAACATTTATATTTACGGTAACCAGCTCTATTCCCCTTTGAGGGAATATGTAGAAAAAGACTGGTCGAACGCGGCGTTTTTGGACGCTTTCAACCTTATCGGAGGAAATGTCCGAATAGAAGGTTTAAATCATTTATCAAAACAAGGAGATAAGATTTACAAGGAGTTTTTTTCTCTTTTTAGGCATTCTTCCCCTTCCCAACATCCGCCTGAAATAAATATCGCCGACGCTCCGGATCTCGCGCCTGTCACGATGGCGCTCGCGGCAGCGAAAGGAGGCGCCGTTCTCACCGGAACAAAACGCCTCAAATTCAAAGAGAGCGACAGAGGCGCCGCGATGAAAGAGGAACTGTCAAAATTCGGGATAGAGACAGAGATAGAGGAAAATAAAATAACGGTAAAGAAAGGAATTCTTCATTCCCCGATTTCACCTCTCCGCTCTCACAACGACCATCGTATCGCCATGGCGCTGTCGATTCCGGCCAGCATTACGGGAGCTACGATAGAAGGAGCGGAGGCCGTCAGGAAAAGCTATCCGGAATACTGGAAAGATATAGAAAAACTCGGAATAGAGGTAATATATGAATGAAATAGGACAAAATACAAAATTTCTTATAGTGGGCCTGGGACTCATGGGAGGAAGCTACGCGGAAGCATTATCCTCAAAAGGGTTCACGGTAAACGCGATAACAAAAGATCAGGAATCGGTCGATTACGCGCTTAAAAGAGGAATTATAAACGAGGGAAGCGTGAAAATAGACCCCAAACTTATTAAAGAAGCGGATATAATAATTTTCGCGCTTTACCCTCATGTGCTTATTGAATGGATAACAGAGCATCAAAATCTTATAAAGCCCAACACATTGCTCACTGACGTCACCGGAGTTAAAAGAGCCGTCGTACCTAAAATTCAAAGCATATTGAGAGACGATCTTGAATTTATAGGAAGCCACCCGATGGCGGGCCGCGAAAGCTACGGGATTCAAAACGCCGACAGCAGTATTTTCAAATCCGCAAATTTTATCGTCACCCCGACAGAAAAAAATACTCCCGAAGCTATTGAAATATGTAAAAAACTCGGAGAAATTCTCGGGTTCGCGAGAATAAGCGAGCTTTCGATAGACGATCACGACAAAATGATAGGTTTTTTGTCTCAATTAACCCATTGTATAGCAATATCTCTTATGACCTGCAATACAAACGATGATCTTGTAAAATATACGGGAGACTCTTTCAGAGATCTGATAAGGATCGCAAAAATAAACGACGTCATGTGGCCGGAGCTTTTCTTATTAAATAAGGAATATCTTACGAAAGAGATAGATATGTTTATAAACGAACTTGAAAAAATAAAAACATATCTCGACACAGACGACGGGAAAAGCCTTCAAAAGATGATGAAATTATCCACCGAAAGAAAAATTCGATTTGATCAAAATAATTTAAAATAATAAACGAAAGACGAGGAAAAAACAATGAGTTGCGAATTCAAGAGAAAACTACCCATACCAAAGGAAATAAAAGAAATGTTTCCTTTGACGAAAGAAATAGAAGAAATAAAAGCCAATCGTGACGAAGAGATCAAACAAGTGTTTACGGGAGAAAGCGATAAATTTCTTCTTATAATAGGCCCGTGTTCCGCGGACGCTGAGGATTCTGTCATCGATTACATTACAAGGCTAAGAGCCGTACAAGAAAAAGTAAAGGATAAAATAATCATAATTCCGAGAATATACACGAACAAACCGAGAACCACGGGAGACGGATATAAAGGCATGCTGCACCAGCCCGATCCGCAAAAATCTCCGGATATGCTCGCGGGAATCATACAAATAAGAAAACTACATATACGGGCTATCAGAGAAACGGGCTTTACCTGCGCCGATGAAATGCTCTATCCGGAAAATCACAGATATGTTTCAGATATACTTTCTTACGTCGCGGTCGGGGCCAGATCAGTAGAAAACCAGCAGCACAGACTGACGGCGAGCGGGATCACAATCCCCGTAGGAATGAAAAATCCGACAAGCGGAGATCTCTCGGTAATGCTAAATTCTATCATAGCGGCTCAGCACGGGCATACTTTTATTTACAGAGGCTGGGAAGTTGAAAGTACCGGAAATCCTCTCGCTCACGCAATACTCAGAGGAGGAACAAACGAGCAAGGTAAGTCGTTTTCAAATTATCACTATGAAGATCTGCTTAAACTATACGATATGTACGGTGAAAAAAATCTGCAAAATAAGGCTGTTGTCGTAGACGCGAATCACGCGAATTCAGGTAAGCAGTATCTTGAACAGATAAGAATAAGCAAAGAAGTAATTCACAGCCGCAATCATAACAGTAAACTCAAAGAATATATTAAAGGTCTTATGATAGAAAGCTATATTGAGGACGGATCACAGAAAGAGGACGGCGGAGTTTACGGAAAATCCATAACCGACCCTTGTCTCGGTTGGGAAAAGAGTGAAAAACTTATATATGACATAGCGGATAAACTGTAACAGGAATTTTTATACCACAAAACATTAAAACAAAACGCTCCCGATTATATTTAAGTGGGAGCGTTTTAATCATACAAACGAAAAACAGAAACCTGATAATATCTCTGTTTTTCGGTATTCCGCCTTGACTTAACCGACTTTTTATGATATAATAAAATAAAAAAAGATACTTGTTAAAATTATGTTTTGGCGAAACATAAAATCGCCGTGAGGAATCTGATGATAAATAAAAATGATA
>CAJFPG010000055.1 GCA_904398665.1 Candidatus Geddesella stercoravicola
GTGCCTTTGAATTTAAAAATTTAAAGGACTTGACTCTTATTCCAAAAATGAGTATAATAAATATGATTTAATCAGAAATACTTCATTTTCGGCGAATTGGGACTTATATTTTATTTATGCCAGGTTATATAAAATTGTAAACTGTTGAAAAACTAAAAAAATAAGGAGTTAAATAATTTTGGTTTATTTATAAATTCGGTTTGTTAAGCGTTGATTAAAAGCTTTTGGCGAGTTAAGACAATGTTCTTGAAAACATAGCGAGTCTTTACGACGATTTATATGCCGAATTAAACAGAAGCCGTGTCAATTGTTGTTTTGTAAAGAAGGTTAAAAAGGAGAAGTTGCCCCGGAATATTGGATTTGACGTGAAACTTCTGACGAAAAAATTTGGCGATATAATATATAAATATTATGTATAAACCTATAAACCGCGTTGTTTTCGCGGTGATTGAAAAATATTGATCATAATTTTTTTTTCGACAAATTTTTGTAAAAGAAGTATTTTAGTGTTTGAAGTGGAATTTTGACGAATAACGGATAATTATTAATTATTGAGTTTATGAATATATAAAAGGATAGGTTATGAGAAAAGATAAAAAATGGGAGAGGGAAGCGGACAGATATAAAAAAAGCGACGCTACCTTTGCCGATAAATTTTCAAATTTCTGGTATTATCATAAGTATCATTTGCTTATAGGCGTTGTCGCGATAGGGGTTTTGATTTACTTGTCGACATCGATAGTTTTGAAAGAAGATTATGATTATAATATAATTTTTGTCACTCAAAATCCGATTTCGACTGAGGAAGTATCAGAAATTCAGGCTCAGATAGATCAAGAGGCGGAGCCTTATGAGGAAAATCTTGAAAGTTCGAATCCGGAAAGCGATGACCAATCGGAAGAACCTCAAATATATTTATATCAAAAAGATATAGATTATATTCAGAAATATCTTGAAAGCGTAGGCGATGATCTTAACGGGGACGGGGAGGTCGAGGTCTCGATAAGTTGTATAAATATTGAGGGAGATAGGGATACCGTCTCGGAAATTCAAACTCATAAAGAACAAATTCTTACGGCTTTGAGAACGGGAGAATGCATGATTTTACTCGGAGATTCGGTAGGAATGGATTTTCTCTACGAGGCGGACGCTCTCGAAGATTTGTCTTCGTTTTCCGATACCTCTGATTATGACGGTAGAGCGGTCTTTTTGAACCCTTATTTCTCCGAAAAAATCGGAAATGAAGAAAACGATATACCCGTATATATTGGACTGAGATATTTTACGGGGACTCTCGCTCAGACTTTTGACGATAAAGTTGAGGATTTTGAAAACGCGAAAAATCTTGTTTTAAATATTTTATCAGATTAAAATCCCATGTGTTTATAGGTTTCGGTATACTCTTTAAATAAAAAGGAAATAATAAGTCTGAACATATTCAGGCTTATTATTTTATTTAAGTTTATTTAAGGGGTGCTTTGTTTTGCAAAATAACGTAAAAGCTGTTATAATGGCGGGAGGCGTCGGTAGACGACTTCGCCCGATTACCGAAGGAATGCCGAAACCTATGGTACCTATTGTCGCCGAACCGTGCATAAATCATATAATAAATTTGTTGCAAAAATACGGTATTAACGATATCGCGGTCACAACAATGTATAAAGGGGAAGTTATAAGCGAGAATATCAAAGCGAGTTTTCCTTCTTTAAACATACGAGTTTACCGCGAAGAAAAACCTCTCGGCACCGCGGGCTCCGTTTCTTTTGCGAGGGATTTTCTCGACGGGGATTTTATTGTTATAAGCGGAGACTCTCTTTGCGACGCGGAGCTTGACAAGGCGGTAGATTTCCACAGACAGAAAGGCGGAATCGCCACGGTTTTGCTTTCAGAGGCGGATGATCCGACCGAATACGGTATAGTTTTGACCGACGACGAGGACAAAGTCGTCAGATTTATTGAAAAGCCCGATTGGAGCCGCGCCTGCGCTACTGCCGTAAATACCGGAATATATATTTTCAGTAAAAGAATTTTTGATTATATACCGGAAAATACTTTTTTTGATTTTTCAGGCGACGTTTTCCCTTCGCTACTCAAAGCGGGAGAAAAAATATATGCGACTCGAATGGATTTTTATTGGAAAGATATAGGAAATCCGACCGCTTATCTTGAAGCGAATATCGATATGGTAAGGGGCGTGGTTCGCAGGAATAACGATAAGAAGAATTATATAGCCGAACATAAAAGAGCGAAAATAATACCTCCTTGTTTTATTGACTCTGATTGCGATATAGGAGACGCTCAAATCGGACCGAATACGATTATCGGCAAAGGTTGCGTGATCGCCGACGGGGCGAGAATTACTGACAGCGTCATTATGCGAAACGTTTTTGTGGACGCCGGATCTTATCTTCGTAAAACTGTTATCTGCGATAACAGCAGAATTGGGAAAGAGGTTTCCGTCGGAGAGGAAAGCGTAATCGGCAGAAATTGCGAAATTGGAGACTCCTGCATAGTTTCGTCCGGCGCCGTAATCTATAACGATATCGTTTTCGAAAGTAATTCGAGAATTTCAGGCCGGAATATGGTTTTGCGTGGGTCAAATGAGATTTCCAGCGGGAAGCTTGTCTTTGACGAGAGAGACTCTCTGTTTGATGCTTTAAAATGGGGATATTCTTACGGGAAAGCGGTTGAAGGAAATATCGCGTTTGCTTTTCCGGAAAAAGCTTATTCCGCTTTCGCTCAGACATTTTCTTCCGCGGTCAGAGACAGCGGGGATAATGTTTATTTGCTTTGCGAAACCGATTTCTCCGGACTTAAATATATCGTGAGAAATTTTGGGTTTCAGGGCGGAGTATATATGCGTCGAGAGGCCGAGGGCGTCGTTTTGAACTTTATTGACGAGGACGGTTTGTTTCTCTCTTCTTCAAAGGTAAAAGAGATGCAAAAGATTTACGATTCCGAGGATTTTCGTACGGGCAACGGAGGGCGGCTTAAAGTTTTCAACGGTTTTGCCATCGGTTATCAACACCATTTAGAGAGGTTGTTTGACGGGATTTCCGATTTCCCGGCGACAGTGATCGCCCCGTCTTCCGTAACCAACCTTATCCATTTTTCTCATCCCGCCGCGACGGAGAAATTTTGCGTGACCGACGACAGACTGCGTGTTTTTAGAAGAGAAAACGGGGAAGACGCGGAGTTCTCGAAATTGGAAGTATCGCTTGTCTGTCTGTATGTTTTCGGCAAAACGAAAGGAAAGGTCTTTATCCCAGAAAATTTTCCGTCGGTGGCCGAGGATATCGCGAAAAATAATAATTTTACGGTAACAAGAATAGGGTGGGATAAACCGGATCGTTATTTACTTTATTCTTTCACCGATCCTATTTCTTGTTTGTCGGCGGTCTTAAAGTATTTATCGGATAATAAAACGACTTTCGGTGAAATTTTGAGAAAAATACCCCAATTTTACAGAGAAGAAAAACGAGTATCGGTTGACGGAGGACAAAAAGCGAGGATTATTTCTTCTATGTCCCTTTCTCCCGGTTGCACTCTTCTTGAAAATGGGATAAGAATTTCTTTCCCCGAGAAAAAGAGCGTCGTTTCCGTTATTTCTTCCGCTGATAAAAGAAATTTTCGCATTTACGCGGAATCTGTCAGTCGGGAAACCGCCGAGGAACTCTGTGACATTTATGTGAATAAAATAAAAATGGAATCAAAAAAGGTAAAAAATGACACATCTAAATGATATAATACTTTCAAAATAACATATTTGTTTGATAAAATAAAATTGTTTGCCTTGAACAAGGATTATTTTCTTCGAATAAGATTATTTTCTTAAAACAAGATTATTTGCCTTGAACAAGATTATTTGCCTTGAATAAAATTATTTGCTTTGAACAAAATTGTTTGTTTTAAACAAAATTGTTTGTTTTAAATAAGATTGTTTGTTTTAAATAAGATTGTTTGTTTTGAAGGTTTATTTAATCGGAGAGATATTGTTTCCTTATTTTTATATTCTCGCTTGATTTGATTGTCGCGTGAATATTTGATTTGTAATTATTTCCTTATTTTGTGCGGGGAAGTCGTCTCTGTATTTATTATTGAATTTATGATTCAATGTCCTTTCGGCGGAATGAAAGATTTATTGTCTTTATTTCGCGGGGGTTGTTTATATAACTTAGGCAGAAACGTTTTAGTTATTTCGCGTGATTTATTCTGAGGAACGGGGATTAAATTTTTTATTTGGAGTTCTTTTCGGCGTTCAGGCGTTTAAAGAAAAACTTTTTGCCACGTTGAATGACGGGGAAAATCCCCATTATTTAATTAATTGAACCGCGTCGGTAAAAAAACTTGACGCGATGCGTGATTTGAATGAAACAGTGGGAGCGTGCTTCGTTCATCTCCGCATTTGAATTTGGCAAAGAATATTTTTTTCTTTGCCTACATATCGTATATTTTTTTGTCTAAAAGGAGGCAAAGTATTTGAAAAAAGCAGATAAATTAAGAATTATTCCCCTCGGGGGACTTAACGAGATCGGAAAAAATCTCACTTTATTCGAGTGCGGGAAAGATATAATAGCGATAGACTGCGGTCTTTTATTCCCGGACGACGATATGCCGGGAGTGGATTACGTGATTCCCGACATGCAGTATATAGTAAAAAATCAAGATCGCTTTAAAGCCGTTTTTATAACTCACGGGCATGAGGACCATATCGGAGGTATTCCGTATCTTTTGCGTCAGGTAAACGTTCCTATTTACGGGACTCGTTTGACTCTCGGGCTTATTTATAATAAATTAAAGGAATTTAGACTTGAAAAATCGGCGAATCTTATTGAGGTGGCTCCGGGAGACGTTATAGAATGCGGGCAATTTAAAGTGGAATATATTCACGTGAATCATTCGATAGCGGACGCCGCCGCCATCGCGCTCCATACTCCCTGCGGCACGGTTTTGCATATGGGAGATTTTAAGATAGATACGACGCCTATAAGCGACCGAATGATAGACTTGGCGAGAATCGGTGAACTCGGCAAGGAGGGCGTTCTCGCGTTGTTGATGGATTCTACTAATGTAGAGAGACCGGGGTTCGCTATGAGCGAGAGGAAGGTCGGAGAATCTTTAAATTCGATATTTATGAAAGCGTCGAAGAAGAGAATTATTGTCGCGACTTTTTCTTCTAACGTTGACAGAGTTCAGCAAATATTAAACATAGCTAAAAAGTATAAAAGAAAAGTCGCGGTTGTCGGGAGAAGTATGGTTACAACCTTAGAGGTCGCGGATCAACTCGGGTATATGAATATTCCGGAAAATACTCTTGTGGATATAAGCCATGTGAATCAATATCCTCCCGAAAAAATGGTGATTATTACAACGGGAAGTCAGGGAGAGCCTATGAGCGCTCTTTACAGAATGGCGTATTCTGACCATAAAACCGTGGAAATCACCCCAAACGACCTTGTCGTTATCTCCGCGAACGCCATACCGGGAAATGAAAAACTTGTCAATCGTGTAATTAACGAGCTTTTCCGTTCCGGAGCGGAAGTCGTATACGAGTCTTTCGCGGAAGTCCATGTGTCGGGGCACGCGTGTCAAGAGGAGTTAAAAGTTATTTTCGGGCTTGCCAAACCTCAATTCTTTATACCTGTTCACGGGGAATATCGGCATCTGAAAAAACACGCCTTACTCGCGAAAACGATGGGTCTTTCCGACAATAGAATAGTTGTCACGGACATAGGAAATATTATTGAGCTTACGAGTAAGAGTATAAAAATCGCGGGAACCGTGCCGTCCGGAAAAGTATTGGTAGACGGTCTGGGAGTCGGTGATGTCGGAAATATAGTTCTTCGCGACAGGAGACATCTTTCTCAGGACGGTCTTATAGTGGTAGTCGCGATTGTCGATGACGAGACTAAGGAAATATTGGCGGAGCCGGAAGTTTTGACAAGAGGTTTCGTTTATGTGAAAGAAAATCAAAATCTTACCGAAAAGATAAAAGATATCGCGGTTCGCACAATAGAAAAGTGCGCTTCGGAAGGCTACGGAGAGTGGGTTTACAACGCCAAGGGAAAGGTAAGAGACGATATCTCCAAATATATTTACGAGCAAACTAAACGTAAACCTATGATTTTGTCTGTAATAAAAAATATTTGAAAGAAGGTTTTTTTCTGTGGATAAAATCAAAAATTATTTTGAGAATCTCAAAGGGAAAACTGTTTCTCTTATCGGTTTCGGAGTGAGCCATCGCCCCGTCGCGGATATGTTTCTCTCTCACGGGGTTTCCGTCGTTGTGCATGATAGGAAAAGCGAGGAACAGTTAAGGGATATCATAAAAGAGTATGAGGGGAAAAGTATAAGGTTTGTTCTCGGAGAAAATTATCTTGACGACGTGTCCGGGGACGTCGTTTTCAGAACTCCCGGAATGCGTCCGGATAACGACATTTATATTAAGGCTCAAAAAAACGGAAGCAGAATAACTTCCGAGATGGAGGAATTTTTTTCTCTCTGTCCCTGCCGCGTCGTAGCCGTAACCGGCAGTGACGGGAAAAGCACCTCGACGACTCTTATTTCAAAAATGCTTGAAAAACAAGGATTTAAGTGTTATCTCGGAGGAAATATAGGCAAACCGTTATTGCCTGAGATAGAAAATATTTCGACCGATGATTTCGCTGTCGTGGAGTTGTCATCTTTCCAGCTTTCTTCTTTTGCTCCCGCTCCATTTATCTCGGTGATTACAAATGTGGCCCCCAATCATCTCGATTGGCATAAGGATATGAGCGAGTATATCGAGGCTAAAAAGAATATTTTCCGCAATCAAACCTCTTCTTCTCGTTTGGTTCTCAATTTTGATAATGATATAACAAGAAATTTCTCGAAGCAGGCGTCGGCGAGAGTCTCGTTTTTTTCATTGACCAATAAAGTTGACAACGGAACTTATCTTAATGAAAACGGGGATATAATTCATTCTTCTGACGGAAAAGAAGAATTTGTTATGAACCGTAAAATAATAAGGATACCGGGAGATCATAACGTAGATAATTATATGACCGCTATTTCCGCCGTTTGGGGGCTTGTCTCCATAGATAGTATCAGAGAAGTCGCCGAAACGTTCGGCGGGGTGGAGCACAGAATGGAATTTGTAAGAGAATATAACGGCGTCTCGTATTATAACGATTCTATAGCGACTTCTCCCACGAGAAGTATCGCTTGTCTTAAAGCTCAGGATAAACCGATCGTAATGATAGCGGGAGGTTATGATAAAAAAGTTCCTTATGAACCGATAGCTCCTTATCTGGCGAATAAAGTGAAAATTTTAATACTTATGGGGAAAACCGCCCCAAAAATAAAAGCCGCTCTTCTAAATTGTTCGGATTATTCTCCTGAAAAAACCAGAATAATTGAGGTTGAGACGATGGAGGACGCGGTCCGCGCCGCCGTTGAGAACTCTCAAAGAGGAGATCGAGTTTATTTGAGCCCGATAAGCGCCAGCTTTGACCTTTACCCGAACTTTGAGGCGAGAGGAAATCATTTTAAAAATATAGTTAATTCGCTTTAAATTTATTGTTATCATTTATTTATTTGTTATTTATTTTTATTTGTTATTTATTTTTATTTGTTATTTATTTTTATTTGTTTATTTATTTTTATTTGTTTATTTATTTTTATTTGTTTATTTATTTTTTTATTTTATCTATTCTTTAATTTATTTTTTTTCTTTCGGAAGGATACATTTTATGGATGTATCCTTCCGTTTTTTTTCGGAAAAAATAAACTCGGGTGAGTTTTTGTGAAAAAAGAAAAAATCGACAAAAAGAAAACAGGTTTTTCTTTATTAAAAAAGATTATGCCGAATAATTCTTCTGAACCGAGAGAATCTTTAAAATTCTCCGAGGAAAAATTAAAAAACGAAAAGACTTCCCTTAACGCTGATTCCTCGAAGATAAAAATTTCAAAAAATATTCAGGATAATATAAATTATATAAAAAAACTTATCGGAGACGACCCGACTGTAAAAATAAGAGAGTTTCATACGAAGGCCGATACTCCGATAAAGTGCGCCGCGTTTTTTTTGGACGGCCTGTCGGACGACACTGTGATTTCAGAGCAATTTATAAAACCGTTAATATTGAGCGACGCTCCTGTTTCGGATAATGTTTTGAATACGGTTATGTCCGAGATTCTTTATGGCGGAGATTGCGTTTCGACTTGCGAAATGGCGGATATGGTCTCCGCCATTTTGGCGGGGGATACCGCGATATTTTTCGATAATTGTGACCAAGGAATAGTAGCGGACACGAAAGGTTATAAATTGAGATCGATAGAAGAGCCTCAGAATGAGAAAGCTTTAAAAGGTCCGAGAGAAGGTTTCGTCGAAAATCTGATGACAAATATTTCGTTGTTGAGAAGAAAATTGCAAACAGTGGATTTTAAAATTAGATTTTTTACTTTCGGCCGAAAAAGCAACACTAAAATTTCCGTATGCTATCTTGACTCCGTAGTTAATAAAAAAGCTCTCGCTTTGCTTTATGAGCGTTTGGAAAAAATAGATATGGACGCGGTCCTTGACGGAAATTATTTAGAGGAGTTTATTACGGATAAATTTTTTACCAGCTTCCGTACGATAGGAGACACTGAAAGACCTGACACCGCGGCCGCTAAGATGTTGGAAGGGAGAATCGTTATTATGGTTAACGGGAGTCCTTCCGTATATACGGTTCCGTATTTGATGATAGAGAGCTTCCAAACTTCCGACGACTATTACGCAAACTCGTTTTACGCTTCTTTTATGCGAGTTTTAAGGATAATTTCATATTTTTTGGCGATAATGGTCCCCGGTTTTTTCGTGGCGTTGATTTCCTTTCATAATTATATGCTTCCGAAAGAGCTTATTACTTCTTTTATCTCCGCGAGACAAGGAGTCCCGTTGCCCACTATAGTTGAATGTGTGGCTCTGTTGTTGGCTTTTGAAATTTTACGAGAAACGGCCTTAAGAGTTCCCGGGAGCATAGGTCAGCCTTTGAGTATCGTCGGGGCGATTGTTCTCGGGGACGCGGCGATAAGCGCGAGATACGCCAGCGCCCCCATGCTTATAGTTATTGCCGTTTCGTGTCTTGCCGGTCTTTTGGTTCAAAATACTAAAAATTCTATTTTATTTTTTCGTATATTTTTTCTCGTAGCCTCTTCTATATTGGGAATGTACGGCTTTTTGCTCGCGTTTCTTGTTTTTATTATACATCTGCTTTCTCTGAAAAGTTTCGGAGTGGATTATTTTGATTATAATATTTTCAAATCTCCTCAAAAGCAAAAAGATTATCTTGTAAGAGCTCCGTGGTGGACTATGCTTATGTTTCCGGAATATTTAACAAAGGCGAAATACAGACAAAAATCGGGTAGAGAAAAATGAAAAAAAAGATATGTTTGGTATTAATTTTATTTTTAATTATTCTTCTTTTATGCGGTTGTTTTAATTATTCCGATATTGAGGATACCGTAGTGGTTTCCGGGCTCGCGGTCGATATGTGCGACGACGGGCAATATAAAGTGACGGCAGAGATTATGTCCGCCGGCAGCGACAATGAGGTGGCGGTTGAGACAGAGCAAAAATCCGAGTATGGGTTTACAGTTTTTGAGGCGATAGAAAATTTAAAAAATTCAAGCGGAAAAAGTTTTAATTTCAGGCATTGCCAAGTTATTTTTATAAGCGAGCAAATTTCGAATGACGGGATTTCAGATATTATAGATTTCGCGTTTCATTACAGCGGATTTCGTCTTTCTATGGTTCTGACCGTTATTTCCGGTAATGACGCGGCTTCGGTGTTTGAGTGTGAGAAGCTTCTTTACGACACCGTGTCTTACGGCGTTTTTGATATGATGAAACAAGATCAGATAGCGAATTCCAAATGTCCCTCCGCTCAGATATATATGTGCCTTAACTCTCTTGAAAACAAAGGAAAAGAAATGATTATTCCCATGATAAGCGTGGAGGAGCAAGAAGGCGAGGGAAAAGAATATCGCTTTACGGGAATGTCCATTTATATTGACGACGTTCAGACAGGAACTCTTTCGGTGGAGCAGAGCCAGTTGTTTATGATATTTATGGGAAAAACAATGAACGGCGAGCTGACTTATAATTTTGATGAAAATTATGCTTCTTTCGAAATTAAAGACCTATCCGTGTCTCGAGAGGTAGAAGAAAATCTTTCCGTATTTGATTTGAATATTGATATGATTATCTCTGTCAGACAGCTTCCCGAGGGCGTTGATGTTTCCGATGACGAACAAAGAACAAAACTTGAAGAGGAGCTCTCGGCTAGAATAAAAGAGGAAATTAACGATCTTTTTTTATATGTCAGAGACACTTACGGAAGCGACATCTTCGGACTTGGGAATCAAATATATCATGTGAATCCCTCCGCTTGGGCTGAAATCAGCGACGAATGGAAAGAACTTTTTAAAGATGTTGAATTAAATATCGATGTATCGTGCAAAATAAATGACGCGGGTAGAAGCTCGAAAAATATAGTTCCGAACAGAAGGTAGATTATGGAATCACGAATAACAAAAAAGCAAGCGCTTTGTATGCTTGTGATTTTTATAATAAGCAATATCCCGGTGCTGACCGGGTATACAGCGGCGGAGAGAAATTTGTGGCTCGCTTATATTATTGCTTTTATCGCGGCTTTGCCTCTGTATCTGATTTATTCTCGACTTACTACTATTTATCCGGAGAAATCTCTTTATGAAATTTTCGGGGAGTTGTTCGGTCGGATTCCGGGGAAAATAATAAGCGGGGTTTATATTCTGTATTGTCTCAATATCGCCGCTATGTCCGTACGAAACGTTTCCGAGTTCGTAAATATAGTTTCTCTTGATAAAACGCCTCAGATATTTATTTTATTGTGCTGTATGATTGTATGTTTTTATGTGGCCACACGAGGGATAAGAACTATGACCAAATTCGCGATACTTTTTCTTCCCGTTTTTGTGATAGTTGTTTTTGTTATGCACATTATGTCTCTTAATATATACAATTACAGTAATATCGAGCCGATAGTAATCGACGATGTCCCGGACGTTTTAAAGAGCGGTTGGGTATGTTTTACTTTTCCTATGGCCGAAAGCGTGGTTTTTCTCAGTATAAATTCTTTTGTAAAAACCGATAAAGGGGAGGGTAAAAAAATATATCTATGGGGACTTGTTATAAGCGTGGTTATTATTGTCAGCGTTGTTTTAAACAATATTCTGGTTTTGGGAATACCTACGATGATAAAACTTTATTATCCAACTTATACGGCGATTTCTCTTATTGATTTCGGGGTTGTCAGACGTTTGGAGATTGTATCAAGCGCGTTGTTTTTCATTTCGGGGCTTCTTAAAGGAAGTTTTTCTTTGTATCTTGCTTATATCGGATATAAGAATATATTCGATAAACCAAAAGAAAGAAGACCGAGAGGATATTTGTGGATTTTTCTCGGAGGAACCGTATTGATAAGCGTCGCGGCTTATTTCTTGTATCCGAGCATTGTCGAACTTATAGATTTTCTCTACGCTTATTCAATTTACGCTTTGCCGCTCCAACTATTTCCTATTGTTCTTTGGATAATAGCGGAAATAAAGTATAAAAAAAACAAGAATAAAAACGTGATTAAAAGCGATACTATGTAAGTAAAAAAAATCGCGGAGAAGGGTTTGATGAAATATGCTTTTTCGTACCATATGCAGGTTTTCCGGAACAGAGGACGCTCAGAGGGCGGCCCGTATCATTAAAGAAAAAATTGAAAACGTATATGAGATAAAGATGAAATATCGTTCGATAACAAATGATAACGATATGATTTCGGGAGAATTAAACGTGGTAAAATACAGCGGGGAAAATAATTATTCATATCCCGATCGAGAAGGCTCTTCACTTTTTTACAAAAGGCTTGACGACAGTAGCGGAGTCTCGAGAAGCGAATATAGCAGGGAATGCGAGTTGTCGGTCTTGTCGGGAGCGTCGGAAGCTGACGGAGTGAGACGAATAATGATAAACAACGGAGGTTTCGGTATCGTTATATACAGCGAAAACGCTCGTATTTTATAATATTTTTATATTGGTTTTGTATATTAGGGCGAAATAGTAAGATAATAAGAGCATAAGAGGTACGACAAAAAATATGGCCAAAAAGATACGGCCAAGGAATAACAAAAACGTATAGACATATAGACAGCAAAATAGTGAAAAAGGAAAAGCAAAAAAATAATAAATATAAAAATCGCGAATAAGAAATTTCAAAACAGAAACGTATGGAATAAGAAAGGTTACAACAAAAATAAAAGTAGAAAATTATAAGAGACAATATAGAAAAATAACGAATAAAAAGCGACAGAATAAGGTTAATAATTAAGATTATAAAATAATTATAAATTAATTATAAACTAATATTATAGAATAATTAATAAACTAATATAAACTAA
>CAJFPG010000056.1 GCA_904398665.1 Candidatus Geddesella stercoravicola
CCAATGCGCGGCTGGCAGGCCGACAAAAAAACGCACTTGTGCGTAACCAGTAAAGGTTAGGGCTATGCCCGAAACGGAAATACCACCACCCGCATAGCGGGTGGTGGTATTTTATCTTTTTATCCGAGGTTTCTGAATCTTTCCTCAAAACAATTTCTTATTATGATATACGATATTGTCGCGAAGATGACCGTGAGGGCAATCGTTAATATTATGCCTCCCGTCGCGGATATAAGAAAGAAGACCGCTCCTCCGCATCCGACAGTAATTATTGTCGCGACGAGCATTAGAAGCAGGGAAATTATAGTGCTTCCGCTCTGTTTTACGCAAAGAGTCTCGTTTACCCAGTCAAAGCGGGGCATTAGCATATTTATTATTATTCCGAAGCAGGAAGAAAAGATCGGCATTGCGATCGCGACGATAATAATCGCCGTTATCGACAGTATGTCAAGCCCGAAAAGAATAGATATTATTATCGCGAAAATTAAGTTGGGTATCGAAGTCGCGATTACCGCCGCTCTCATTTTCGCCAGCAACACGTCTTTTGCTTTCAGAGGCATCGATTGAAGAATCCAAAGCGTTTTGCCTTCCAGCGATATGCATACCGACGTCGGGATATTAAAAGCTGAAATTACAATTATTATCGCGATTCCGAAAAACGCCATGATATTTTCTATTGGTAAAAGAAATCCTAACCCCGTTGAGATTTCTGAAATAAATTCTTTAATACCATTTAGGTTGAGAATAATCGCCGCCGCTATAAGTATCATAAAAATAATACCCATAAAACTGTTCAGAAAATAGGTCGCCGAGGTAAAAAATCTTTGGAATTCCTTTTTGATAAGCGCCGAGGATATCGTTCCGGCTTTCATTTCTTTTTTTCTGTATACCGCCTTTTTCGCGCTTTTTTTATCGGTGACGATTTTAAGGAAAGATTTCGATAAAATAAAGATTACGACCGCGAAAGGGAGAACGCAAACGGCGATTGTTATAAGCAACGCGATAATATCGAGATTCGCGACGGCTTTCCCCATGAGGACAAACAGGCCCAAATAGTCGGAAATAAAAGAGCTGACGAGCGACGGGTTTTCCTCTATTACGGTTATATAATCTCCCAAATTAAAACAAAGCAGAAAATAAACAAGAAACGCGGCGACCGAAAGAATTGTCGTCACAAGGCTTTTATTTTTCATTCTGGAAGAAATAAGCGCTATAATCCAGCCCAATATCAATGTCAATGTCATCGACGCGAGAGGGACGAAAATAAACAGCGCCAAATAGACTAAAACTCCGAGTCCAAAGCCGTTTACCATTACCCACGCTATTGTCGCGGGCAGAAAAATCATCAGAGCGAAGATATAATTCATTATCGCGAGAGTGGTTATTCTGCTTAAAAGTATGAGTCTAGGGGGTATTGGCATTGAGATGAGAAGGTCGTTATCTTTGGAATTAAAAATTAAAGACTGCGTTGTGAATATTGTTCCTACGAAACAGAGAATCATGGACATAAAAGACGCGAGCGCGGTCATCGACCAATTCTGGGCCGTTTCCGCCGTCATACTTTCCAACATCAGAAATATTACGCCGAATATTACGGATAGATATCCGAAACATAAAAGTAGAAGCAGGGAATAGAGAATTATTTTGCCCGGACTGGTTTTATTTGTCGCTCGTCCCTTTCTCGTTCTCATTATGGTTTGGGAGGCAAGCGCCGAAAATTGCATTTTTATCAGGGTTTTTAGCATCTTCTCATTCCTCCGCTTTAAGAAATACGCTTTCCAGCGACGCGTCTTTTACGATATCCTCGGTGTTTCCTGAAATTACGAGTTTACCGTCTTTTATAATAGCCACTTTATTGCAGAGTTTTTCCGCGACTTCAAGCACGTGCGTCGAGAAGAAAAACGCTCGTCCTTGCTCGCAGAGTTCTTTCATTGTCTCTTTCAGCGTGAAAGTCGCTTTCGGGTCGAGCCCGACAAACGGTTCGTCCATTATTATAAGTTTTGGATCGTGTAAAAACGCGGAAATTATCGCGAGTTTTTGTTTCATTCCGTGAGAGTAGTCGCTTATATGCTGAGCGAGGTCTTTCGTCAATTCGAGCATATCGGCATATTTCGCGATTCTTTCCTCTCTGTCCGTTTTTGACACTCCGTATATGTCCGCTACAAAATTCAGATATTTTATACCGGACATAAAATCGTACAGATCGGGATTGTCGGGAATATATGCTATTTTTTTCTTACATTCAATCGGATGTTCTTTTATAGATATACCGTCTATGAGTATTTCTCCCGAATCAAAGGACAAAAGTCCTATCGAACATTTTATCGTCGTCGTTTTTCCCGCTCCGTTATGTCCGATAAAACCGTAGATATCTCCTTTTTCTATGTTTAAAGATAGATCGTTCACGGCAACTTTATCGCCGAATTTTTTCGTGAGATTCTTTATTTGCAGCATAACATATCCTTCCTTAAAAAGTTTTGTTTATTTTGTTTTTTTTTCGCGGCGTACGGGACGTACGGTAAGAAAATTGTACTATCAAAACAATACAATAATAGCATACGGTGCGTAATATGTCAATATGTCGATGAAAATTTTTTTTGATTTTATTACTGATATTTTTTTCGATAAAATAAAAGTAAAGATAAAATCCCTTAAAAAAGGGATTTTATTTTGTTGACTATCTTTTCGATGTTATAGCGGACATATAAAAATATTATGGTATTTATTATTTTGCTGTTATTTTATCTTTAATAAATTTAACAAAATTTTTTTTGTTTTCGTATACGATTCGAAAAAACCGTAATGTGTTTCCAATATTTATTTTTTGATATTTATATTTAATTTATATTTTATTTGATATTTAATTTAATATTATTTATCAGTTGTATTTTACTGACTGTATTATTAAGAATATTGAGCGATATATCGGAAATATTTAGAAAAATAATATAATATAGATATAATAGATATATTAAAAATATTGGAATTTTTCTATGTCGGATTTTGCGCCGGTTTGTGTCGGAAATAAACAATTATTATATATTTATATACTGTAAATAAATACATAGTATTTAAATTAGAATATGATTGAGATATTAATTGAGATATCCTCTACATTATATAATATAACTTATATAATGTAATTATTTCTTAATTATAAGTATTTTTTGTTTGATATTATAAGTAATATTATTAAGTAGATAAGTTTATTATGTTCGCGATAAGTTTCGTAAATTCGAAATCAATATTTTAACGTAAACTCCCGATATCTTATTAATATCGGGAGTTGTAAAAATAATTACATTATGATTTAAAATTATATTTAAAAAATGATTTCATATATTTATATCGTTCGCCATATTATATCGTTTGATATCGAACGGTTTTTTCATTTGAAGAGCTTCGAGGATATCAAAGTCCGTGATATGGTTTTCTTTCATAACGATAACGCGGTTTGATATATTGTTTTTAAGCAGTTCGACAGCGTAATTTCCCATTTCGGTAGCTATAATACGGTCTCTCGCTGTCGGGGTTCCGCCTCTTTGCACGTGACCGAGAACTGTTTCTCTTGACTCCACGCCGGTTTCTTCGGTTATTTTTTTCGCGAACTCGGCGGCGTTATGTATTCCTATCTTTTGCATATATTCATAATTTTTGTTGGAAGGAACGTCAAAAAAGACTCCTTCGGACACCGCCACAATAAAGCTGGTTTTTCCGAAACCCATGCCTCTCTTAAAGCGTTCTACAATATCCCTTTCAAAATTGAATTCCACTTCGGGCACGACCGTTGTTGTGGCTCCCGACGCGATTGAAGCTTCAAGCGTTACCCAGCCGGCGTTTTTTCCCATTATTTGAACAACCGAACAACGGTTGTGGGATTCGCAGGTGTCCCTGAGCTTATCTATCAGTTCAACGCAGATATTGACGGCAGTATCAAAGCCGATTGTATAATCGCTGCATACGATGTCGTTGTCTATCGTGCCGGGCATCGCCACGCAGGGCACCCCGTGAAGCGTCAGATCTCTGGCTCCTCTGAAAGATCCGTCTCCTCCGAGAACGACGATGCCGTCTATTCCGAATTTTTTACAGGTCTCGACCGCTTTAAGTATCCCCGCTTCTTCTTTAAATTCAAGGCATCTCGCCGTTTTGAGGAAAGTTCCGCCGGAGGAAAGTGTATTCGATACCGAGGTATAGTTGAGTTCTGTTATATCCCCGTTTATAAGACCGTTATATCCTTTGTTTATTCCCATTACGCGAAAGCCCTCGTTGAGCGCGGTTCTTACTACCGCGCGGACCGCTGCGTTCATTCCCTGGCTGTCTCCGCCGCTTGTAAGCACACCGATAGTTTTCATCTTTGAATACCTCTCCTTTAAAAATGATATCATAATTTTTATTTCGCTCTATTATACATTATACAGTATATCGATTTAAAAAACAATAGCTTTCTTATAAAAAGAAAGAAAAATTTCATCTTTTTTTAAAAAATTTTTATGACGGGTCACGGTGTTTTGTTATGAAGAAGAAATACGGTTTTTCCTCCGCGGTTTTTTTGCTCGCGGCATGCGTCCTTTTCGTAATTTTTTTGGCTTTCCCGGAAGAGACCTCATCTTCCGCCCGAAAAGGAATATCGGTTTGTCTCGAAACGCTTATTCCTTCTTTGTTTCCGTTTTTTGTTCTTTCTTCTCTCACCGTTTCTCTCGGACTTTCGAAATGGATAGGAAAATTGTTTTCACGGTTTATGTCTCCGCTTTTCCGTTCCTCCGGGAAGACGGCTTCCCCTTTTGTCTTGGGGCTTCTTTCCGGGTTTCCCGTAGGAGCTTCTACCGCCGTAGGGCTTTATAAAAGGGGGGAAATTTCGAGGGGAGATTGCGCGAGAGCGTTGTCTTTCTCCAATAATCCTTCGGTGGGATTTATAGTTTCCGTGGCCGGGGCGGGCATTCTTAGAGATATTCGTCTCGGGTGGATATTGTATCTTTCCGTTACTGTCGCGTCGGTTCTCTCGGGCATGGTGACTTGCCGGGTTTTTCACGGAGACAATCGCTTTTTGGCCAAGGAAGAAGCTGTTTCGGAGGAAACGTCCCTTTTGAAAAAATTTCTTTCGGCGGTCAGAGACGGGGGAACGGGAGTGCTTAACGTTTCGGCTTTCGTTATCTTTTTTTCCGTGCTTTGCGGGGTTCTCGGTTCCGTTATTTCTCTGCCGTATCCTTTATCCGCGTTTATTTCGGGGTTTTTTGAAATAGCCACCGGAGCCTCTTCGGTAGATACTTCTCTTCTTTCCCTGTACGAAAATACGATAATCATGTCCGCGATTCTCGCGTGGTCGGGGCTCTCGGTACACAGTCAGGTACTTTTTTGCGTCGCCGATACCGATGTTTCTCCCTTTCCTTATCTTTTCTCGAAGCTTGTCACGACTCTGCTGTCGGCTCTCTTTACGGCGATTCTCCTGCTTTTTTGATTTTTTATCTTATTTATTTTTTTCTCTCTGTTTTCCGTCCCTTTTCGCCGGCGGCTTGCCTCGGTTTGAGAAAAACGGGATGTTGGGATAAAATTAAGAGCGAGTATTCTTTATTTATGGAAGATGAATGAAAATGAGGGAGATTGAAGAAAAGCGGTAGAAGAAAGGCTATAAGATAGTTAGGTAATAAGAGAATAAAAAAATAGGATAAAAAAATAGAATAAAACGTCATAACTTGCGAACCTGAAACAAGGGAATAAGAGTTGTAATTATAGTTGTGATTATAGAAGATAGATAAAAGAATTGAGAAAATAAAAAATAAAGAGATAAAAAAGATTCTGTCAATATTTTATCATAATATTATCAATATGTAAATTTTAACATACTTACAAATATAATTAAAGAAAAAACGGGAAAAACAGGAAGAGAGGCGAAAGAGAAAACGAATGGAAAATACACAAAGAAAGCGGAGGGGGGGGGAGGGTGGCAAAAGGCGTTGTTGCGGAAGAAAAGAGAAAGAAGCAGAGGCGAAAATAAAAGTATAAAAAAAATCATGTTTTCCCGTTTTATTTCCCTGTAAATTCATGCTGTTTTTTCGGGAAGGGACAAGTTTGGTCTTGCAAGTTCGGCAAAAAATGACAAAATCGGCCGCTTTTATTAAAAAGTTTTCGAAACAGAATATGTGACGGAAAATAAAAGTAATATTTGACGAAAAACAAACAGAACTTTTGATAGAAAATAAACGGGATATTTAATGAAAAACAAGTGGAACTTTTGACAGAAAATAAACGGGATATTTAATGAAAAACAAGTGGAACTTTTGACAGAAAATAGAATATAAAATATCGAGAAATATTTTCTTAAAGATGAGAAAAAAAGACAGAAAAAGATAGAAAAAGATAGAAAAAAATAAAAGAGAAGGATAAAAGATAAATATGTACAGGGAAACGGCCTAAAAAAAGTAAAATTTACAAAAAGTTTGATATTTATGAGCAAAAAAGGCTTGAAATCCTTTTCTTTTTGTGATATAATACGCAAGCATGGCAAATTAAAGTTAAAGCGTTGATGTCGAAGGTTGCAGCCGCTGGCTGGGAATTTCGGCGGAGCGATATCCGATTTAAAATTGGATGATACCGAATTTAGTTGGTGTAAACGCGTGTTCGCGCTTACCGCCCAACATCCGTCGCGTTCGGACTCGGATTTCCAAGTTCCGAATTTTTTACTGTCAAAAAAGCGAAACGCACGGATAAATGTTCGGCGACTCATCTCCATTTTGTTGATCGGCAGGAGACGCGAACGGCGTTTCCCCCACATTGATGAAGGAGGCGAAAAGAATGGCAAACGAAAAAATGAGAATTCGTTTAAAATCTTATGACCACAATCTTATCGACCAATCCGCCGAAAAGATTGTAGACACCGCGAAAAGAATGGGAGCGAAAGTATCCGGACCAATTCCTCTTCCCACAGATAAAGAGATCATAACGATACTCAGAGCGGTGCATAAGTATAAAGACGCGAGGGAGCAGTTTGAGTACAGAACCCATAAAAGAGTTATCGATATTTTGAAGCCCACTAAAAAGGTTGTTGAGGCTCTTATGGGGATTGAACTTCCCGCCGGCGTCGAAATAGAGATCAAACTTTAATTTATTTTGTTTGAGATTTCGAAATTTAGTTTGAGTTTGTTATTTTACTGTTTTATTTATTAAGTTATTTGTTTTTATTCGTTTTATTCGGCTTCGGCCGATTGATCCGAATACCGAAAGGGGCCATGATTTCGGGTCTGGAATCCTTTGTTCTTAACGGCTCGGCAAAGGTCGGTTTTACCGCCGCACTACGTTTTTTTTGAACGCAAACGGATTTGAGTCGTCCGCGATCGTGAGATCGCGCGGTCAAGTTGGAGTTTCCAACCAATAACCGAAAGGAGAATGAATGATGAAAAAAGGTATTATCGGAAGAAAAGTCGGAATGACTCAATTCTTCGGAGAGAACGGAAAGGTTATACCCGTGACCGTTCTTGAAGTCGGTCCCTGCACCGTGGTGCAGAAAAAAACGGTTGAGACCGACGGTTATAACGCGGTGCAGCTCGGTTTTGACGACGCGAAAGAAAAACACGTGACAAAACCCCTTAAAGGGCATTTTGAGAAAGCTCAGTCGGGACTTAAAAGAGTGTTAAGAGAAATACAATTTGATACTGAGCTTAACGTCGGAGACGTGATCAAAGCTGACGTTTTCGCGGCGGGCGACAAAGTAGATGTCACCGGAATATCGAAAGGTAAAGGATATCAGGGTACGATCAAACGTTTGGGATTTCATCGTCAGCCCACTTCTCACGGTACGTCCGGTTACCACAGACACCAAGGTTCTATGGGCGCGACGACCGATCCTTCCAGAGTTATGAAAGGCAAGGGAATGCCCGGTCATATGGGAAGCGAGAGAGTGACGATCCAAAACCTTGACGTTGTTAAAGTAGACGCGGAAAACAATCTTATCGCTATCAAGGGCGCCGTTCCGGGCCCGAACGGCGGTCTTATAATCGTTAGATCCGCTGTCAAAGCATAAGGAAGGAGGATTTCGACATGGAAGTTAAAGTATATGATATGGAAGGCAAAGAAGTCGGAACCATGGAGCTGAGCGAGGATATCTTCGCGATCCCCGTAAACGTTTCTCTTATGCATGAAGCGGTAAAGAATTATCTTGCCAACCAAAGACAGGGGACACAGAGCACTCTTACCCGCACCGAAGTCCGCGGCGGAGGTAAAAAACCCTGGCGTCAGAAAGGCACCGGCCGCGCGCGTCAAGGTTCTACCCGCGCTCCTCAGTGGAGGCACGGAGGCGTGGCTCTCGGACCTAAACCGAGAAGTTACCGTTATTCCATGAATAAAAAGGCCAAAAGGCTCGCTCTTAAATCGGCGTTTTCCGCGAAAGTCGCCGAGGGTAAATTTATCGTTGTCGATAAGCTCGAACTTGCCGAGATAAAAACAAAATCGATGATAAAAGTTCTTGACAATCTTAAAGTCGAGGATAAGGCTCTCGTCGTACTCGAAGGCGCGAACGTCCCCGTAGTTAAGAGTACTAAAAATATCCCCACGGCGAAAACTCTTTACGTAAACACCCTGAACGTTTACGAGATACTCAAATACGATACGTTTATCGCTACAAAAGAGGCCGTGAACAAGATCCAGGAGGTATATAAATAATGAAATACGCTCAGGACATAATCTTGAAGCCGGTAATTACGGAACGCAGTATGAATCTTACACGCGATCAACGTAAATATACCTTCAAGGTCGCGAAAGACGCGAATAAGATCGAGATTAAAAATGCAATCGAAGAAATTTTCAAAGTTAAAGTTTCCGCTGTAAACGTTATGAGATACGACGGGAAAGAAAAGCGTATGGGACTTCATTCCGGGAAGCGTCCCTCTTATAAGAAAGCCGTCGTGACTCTCGCCGCCGATTCCAAGACTATCGAATTCTTCGATAATCTTATGTAAAGGAGTGTTGAAATATGGGTATTAAAGTTTATAAACCAACAACTCCCGGAAGAAGAGGAATGTCCGTTTCGACGTTTGAGGAGATCACGACGAATAAACCGGAAAAATCATTGCTTTCCTCTTTGAAGAAACATTCCGGACGCAACAGCTACGGAAGGATTACCGTTCGTCATAAAGGCGGAGGAAACAGAAGAAAGTACAGAATTATCGATTTTAAGAGAAACAGACTTGACGACGTTGCTACCGTAATGACTGTCGAGTATGATCCTAACAGAAGCGCCAATATCGCTCTTATCCAGTATGCGGACGGAGAGAAAGCTTATATTATCGCTCCCCAAAAGCTGAACGTCGGAGATACCGTGGTTTCCGGAGCCTCCGCGGATATCAAGCCGGGTAATTGTCTTCCGATAGAAAATATTCCGGTCGGAACAATGATTCATAATATAGAGATGCATCCCGGAAAAGGAGCTCAGCTTTCGCGTTCCGCGGGAACGAGCGCTCAGCTCATGGCGAAGGAAAACGGTTACGCTCAGGTGCGTCTTCCCTCGGGAGAGGTTCGTATGGTGTCGATAAATTGCAAGGCGACTGTCGGAGTTATCGGTAACAGCGATCACGAGAACGTGAAACTCGGAAAAGCCGGAAGAAAACGTCATATGGGTATTCGTCCCACCGTACGCGGTTCGGTTATGAACCCCTGCGATCACCCGCACGGAGGAGGAGAAGGAAAATCCCCGATCGGAAGACCCGGTCCCGTAACCCCGTGGGGCAAGCCCGCTCTCGGTTATAAGACCCGCAAGAAGAAAAACAGATCTAATAAGTATATTGTAAAACGCAGAAACGCTAAATAGGAGGTGCGAATATGGGAAGAAGTGTTAAAAAAGGTCCTTACGTGGAATTGTCTTTATATAAAAAGGTCCAGGACATGAACGATAAAGGCGAAAAGAAAGTAATAAAAACATGGTCTCGCGCATCTACTATTTTTCCGGAATTCGTGGGTCATACTTTCGCCGTTCACGACGGAAGAAAGCACGTTCCCGTTTATGTTACCGAAGATATGGTAGGTCATAAGCTCGGAGAATTTGCCCCGACCCGCACGTTCAAAGGTCATTCGGGTTCCAAGACCTCGAATACCTCGAAGTAGTCGCATAGGAGGTAAAAAACAGATTATGGAAGCAAGAGCATATTTAAGAGGTCTTCGCATAACGCCCCGAAAGGTAAAAATCGTCCTTGATCTTATAAGAAACAAGCCGGTCGGAACCGCTGTGGGAATTTTGCAAAATACTCCGAAAGCGGCAAGCGAGCCTCTCTTAAAATTGGTGAAGTCCGCCGCGGCGAACGCGGAGAATAATCATGGCATGGATCCTTCCAAACTCTATGTTAAAGAATGTTTCGTAGGTCCCGCCAGGGTTATGAAGCGTATGATGCCCAGAGCTCGCGGAAGCGCGGATATAATATTGAAGAGATCGTCTAATATCACGATGGTCCTCGCCGAAAAAGAGTAAGGAGGTTTATTATGGGACAGAAAGTTAATCCGCACGGTCTTAGGGTCGGTATAATCCGTAACTGGGATTCCAGATGGTATGCCCGTGATGAACGTTTCGGGGACCTGCTGGTGGAAGACCATAAGATCAGAACTTATATTACCGCGAAATTGAAAAACGCGGGTCTCGCCAAAGTTGAGATCGAGAGAGACTCAACCGGCGAGAGAGTGAGAATAATCATTCGCTGCGCCAAACCGGGAATCGTTCTCGGAAAGGGCGGTCAGGATATAGACAGACTCCGCAAG
>CAJFPG010000057.1 GCA_904398665.1 Candidatus Geddesella stercoravicola
AAAACCGTTTTCGTTATTATATTTCAAATAATCCTCATAATCGCCGCTAACGTTTCCAGACGACAAATCAAAATCCCATCCCGGCCCGGCGTAAAGAATATCGTCTTTAAAATAAAAACGCGTGGAACTGTAACTGAAATCTACCTGTTTCATAAACTCGCTGAAAACATAAAAAGTCGCAAAAGATTTGGTATCTATAACATTTTCAACAGAAGAATAATCTCCGCTTTTTATCGCGGTTTCCACTTTACCTATTTTATCATATATTTCTCTTTGCTGTTCTTCCGTAATATTTTCAGGCTCGTTTACGGCGAAACGAATTCCATATTCGGGAGTAATAATGTAATCAACGTCGGTTTCAACTCTCGAACTCTCAATTTCAAGAAGCCAATCGCCGTTTTCGATATCTATATCGACTCTGCAATCTCTCGCTTCAATGCTTTCCGTTAGTTGGAAATTTCCCACAAACTTTCCGTTCAGCCAAACGTCAACAAATGTAGACTCGGGAGAGTATTCGATTCCCATATCCTTCGCTAAATCCAAAGCTATTTTGTTTCTAATCAAGGTCTTATCATAAGCGTTTGCCAAAAGAGACCATTTTTTCGCCTCTCCAAAACCAAAAAGATTATTTTTTGAGGAAAATTTAAAATTATATCCCTTTTTATCCGCAAGCGCGGTGCTGTTTCCTCTTACCTTTATTTCCGACAAAGCGTCATAAATAAACGGAGTCTCATCTTTATCCGAAGGAACAACCGCTATTTGACAAGAGACATAATCATCGTTTGTAATCTCTTCCTCGGAAGAGATAAAAATCTGAGTGATATTATTTCCTCGATATTGCAAAGAATCGATAGCTTGTTCTATTTTCTCGGCATAATCGCAAAGCTCATAATTTTTGAGATGCCCCTTGTTGTCCGCCACCTCTGAAAGCAATTCGGAAAGAGGCGCGACAGAATCCTCCGTACAATATTCAGAAAGATTTAAAGGAACTTCGTTTTCGACATACCTAAGATATGTGGTGTCTGCCGTATCATAATCATAAGAAGAAACGTTTGATATTTTTTCTGAGACGTCGCCGCACCGGACGCATTTTCCCTCTTCTTTAATCTCGTTTTCTTCCTCTGAAACCAAACTCCAAAAATATATATGTCCAAGTTTATCGTCCGTTTTCTCAGTATAACGCTCCCCGCACTCGCAGGAATATTCAATGTAGCCGTCAGAGACACAGGTGGCCTCATATTCGACGGCGACATAAGAATGTTCATGAATTTCCTCTTCTTTGCTGCCGCAAGCCGAAAACACAAAAGAAACTAAAAGCAGAAAAACCGCTCCAAATATAATTTTTCCTTTCATAATGTCACCGCCTAAAATATATCTTTATTTCATTATATATATAATAGAAATAAAAGTCAATAAAAACTTTTTTTTCAAAAATATTATAAAAGTTATTATATTTATAATCCCTTTTATACTTCTACGAACTTTAATAAACATTCTTACAGGTTTTCTATGTCAATATTATCAGGAAAAACATAAAATCTCATTACATTTTCAAAAAATTTGACCTAAAAATTTGTCAAAATCATTTCTAATTAAATCGCAATATCTAATTAAAATACCCTTAAACATTATTATTTTATTATTTCTTTAAGCCTTTAAGCGTAAACAATTGAGAATTTCAACAGTAAATCCCTAATATTGACAATAAAAATATCATTCTCTGAAAATGAGAATGATATTTTTTATCAAGAAAACTTTTATAGTAAAAATTTATTATCTATTTCGCCGCGGAAACTATTATCGAAAAGTCCTCCGATTTAAGAGACGCTCCTCCTATAAGACCACCGTCGACATGATATTTCCCGAGAAGTTCAGAAGCGTTTTTAGCATTCATCGACCCCCCATACTGAATTGTAGTGGATTCGGCCACATCATTATTATAAAGTTTAGAAATAACTCCTCTGATTATACCGCATACCTCATCTGCCTGTTCAGCGGTGGCGGTCTTTCCCGTTCCGATAGCCCATACCGGTTCATAAGCTATAATTATATTTTTCATATCGGAAGAAGAAACTCCCATAAGAGCTATTTTAGTTTGCAAGGAAACGACTTCCTCAGTTATTCCCTGCTCTCTCTCCTCTAAAAGCTCCCCGACGCAAACAATCGGCTTTAATCCAGCTTCAAGCGCCGCGATAACTTTTTTATTAACCGAAAGATTAGTCTCGTTAAAATATTGTCTTCTTTCGCTATGTCCGATAACGACATATTCAACCCCGAGATCTTTCAGCATATCGGCAGATACTTCTCCGGTGAAAGCACCAGATTTTTCATAATGAAGATTTTCCGCCCCTACCTTTATATTTGTTCCTTTCGCCGCCGCAATCGCGTTTTGAAGATCGACAAAAGGCACGCATATCACAACTTCGCAATCCGCGCCCGAAACTTTATCTTTAAGTTCTGAAACAAAAGTCGTTGTCTCCGACGGAGTTTTATTCATCTTCCAATTACCGGCTATAACTGTTTTTCTCAATTGTTTATTCATTTTTTCGTCATCCTTTTCCATGTTAAAGCACAAATGGCTTAACGTCATTTGTGCTTTAAAGATATTTTTTATTATTTATTTTGAAGACACGCTATTCCAGGGAGCTCAATCCCTTCAAGAAATTCAAGAGACGCCCCTCCTCCGGTAGAGATATGAGTCATTTTATCGGCGAATCCAAGCTTCTCAATAGCCGCGGCGCTATCGCCTCCGCCTATAATAGAAACAGCCCCGCTTTCCGCGACGGCAGTCGCGACTGCCCTTGTTCCAGCGGCGAAATTCTCCCATTCAGAAACGCCCATAGGACCATTCCAAACCACTGTTCCGGCTCCTATAAGAGACTTAGAAAAAAGCTCCTGCGTCGTAGGCCCGATATCCAATCCCATCCATCCGTCGGGAATAGCGTTAGAATATATTCTCATAAAAACAGTATCTTCCTTATATTCACGCCCGACAATATTGTCAACGGGAAGAATGAAATGAACGCCTTTTTCCTTTGCTTCCGCCATAAGATCCCTAGCAAGATCGATTTTGTCGCTCTCACAAATAGAAGTACCTATATTATAACCTCTCGCAGCCATAAAGGTGTAAGCCATACCGCCGCCTATTATAAGAGTATCAACTTTATTCAAAAGATTTTTTATAACGCCGATTTTATCGGAAACCTTAGCTCCTCCAAGAATCGCCACAAAAGGACGTTTCGGGTCTTCAAGAGCTCCGCCCATAATAGAGATTTCTTTTTGAATAAGATAACCGCAAACAGCGGGAAGATAATCGGCGACTCCGGCGGTGGAAGCGTGAGCTCTATGAGCGGTTCCGAAAGCGTCGTTTACGTAAATATCAGCCATCGAAGCGAGCTCTTTTGCAAACGCGGGGTCATTTTTCTCTTCCTCTTTATGAAAACGAACGTTTTCAAGAAGCATTACGTCTCCATCCTTTAACGCCGAGGCTTTCGCCTTCGCGTCGGGACCTATAACGTCAGAAGCCATCTCGACCTTTTTGCCGAGGAGTTCGCTGAGTTTAGCTGCGACGGGAGAGAGAGAATACTGCATATTAAATTCTCCCTTTGGCCTTCCCAAATGAGAGCAAAGAATAACTTTCGCATTCTTTGAAACCAAATATTTAATAGTCGGAAGAGCTTCTACGATTCTTTTATCGTCGGTAATAACGCCGTCCTTCATCGGAACGTTAAAATCACATCTTACAAGAACTTTTTTCCCTGTAACGTCAATATCCTCAACTGTCTTCTTGTTATAATTCATAACAAATCATCCTCTTTCTTATTTTTTCTTAACCTTATATCCTTAAATATAATTATAAAGTTAAAATTTTACAATTTGATGTCGATAATCGAAAAAGTATATAAAACGAAAAATAAAAAACAAATTTAATTATTCTCTTTCAAAAATTCAAGATTTTGTTCCGCGTCAAGTTTTGCTATCCTTATATAATCGATATATTCTTCAAGAGAAAGATTATTTTCATAAATATATGTGCTCGACTCAACGTTACCGACGTAGCGAAATACCATTGAATTAAAGGAATATCCGGTTATCGTCTCCTTATTTTCAGGATACCTCAGAACAAATCCGTAAAGATGAGCGTTATCTTTAAGAAAATTATAAAAATCGGTATTGATAAACTCATCCGAAGTCATATTTCTCGACTCTCCCAACTCAACAAGGAGCCCAGTCTGAAACTCGCTTTCTCCGGCTCTCGCGACAGACGCGGCAGAGAGAGCTTCCGCCTCCGTTTGAGTATATCCGCTCGCCATGTATGCCTGAACTTGCGTATTAAACGCTTGTGTCTGTTCCTCGGCGGACCTATATCCTGAAATCACTATATGCCTCTCGCATCCGGCGGCGTCAGCGGCCGCGATCAACTGTTCCAAAGCCGCGGCGGCCCTTTCTTCCAGTTGCCGAGCAGAATTAGATATCGAAGAGAGGGCTGGCGGAGCATAATCTTCCGGAAGAGGATTTTCACTATTTACGACAATAAGATAATTTGAGTTTAAATAATTAGTATATTTATCAATAAGAGCTTGATAATTTTCCGTTTCCTGACTAACTGTGAGCTTAGGGGAAACATCTTCCCCAGAAGAAGTTTCGTTTGCTCTCTCTATTATACTTCCAAAAAAAGGAACTATTTTGTCAGAGAGAAAAAATACCGAAAAAAGAATCAAAGTAATAACAAGAGTTATGATTGTCGCGAGAATATACAACGCAACAATTTTATTCTTGCCGCTTTTTGTATCCATATAAAGAACCTCTTTTTAATTTTTTTAACAAAAAGCCAAATTAATAAAAGATAACATAAAACAAAAAAGCTTTTTGAAAGAATAATAAAAAATAGTTTTCTTTTTATTTATATACATGAAAATAACTTTTTCATTATATAAAAACTAGAAAAAAACGTAAAACCGAAAAATTATTCTCGACATACATTGCATATATTATACACTATTTTGATAAGATAGTCAAGCGAAATAAAAATTATAAACAAAAACTATAATTTTTTTAGTTTTAATCTATAAAATAACTAAAAAAGCACAGACATACATAAATTTTTTATTAGCCGATAATTATATTTTTTGCCGACGCAAAACGCCTAATAATAAATAATTTTAATGACATAAAAATTTCATATTTAAGAATTTACAATCTTTTATTGATATAAAAAACTAAAAAACATCATAATAAAACAAAAAACATTTTACTTCAATGTCAAAATATTCTTCAATTAAAATATTTTTCATATAAAAAAATATTTCATAAAAATTATCTTAATAAAAAACGTCTTGCCGCTTGAAAAACAATAAATCGACAAGAATTTTTATGAAAATAAAATTTCAATAAGCCGCAAGATTTTGATAAATTAAATGTCTGAAAAAGATAAATAATAATAAATTTCATTATAAAAAACAGTCTTTACTTATTTAATGTAAAGACTGTTTTTATATCATAAAATAAAATCGATTTTTTTTCGGAATTTCGCAGAGTTGTCTAATTCATGATATTAAAAAATTACATATAGTTTATTTAAATATAACATAAAAGACAACAAAAGTCAACAAATCATCTAAATATGTAGAAAAATTGAAGAAAAAAATTTACATTTTATTATGTTATCATGATTTTAGCTCTTTCAAGCCGTCAATTCAGCCGTCAAAATATCAAGGCAAAAAAGAGAGCAATTTTTATTTCTATAATAATAGAAATTCATAAACTTTTAAAGGAGGTTTATAATGTCAAAACGCGGGGAAAATATTTACAAACGCAAAGATAACAGATGGGAAGGGAGATATATAAAAGAATACGATGATAACGGGAAAGCCCGTTTCGGATATATATACGCCAAAAGTTATCGTGAAGCAAAAGAGAAATTATCTGATTACAAACATAATGTAAGACAAAGAATAACTTCTAATAAAAAACTTTTCAGTCTTTTCTGCGACGAATGGATAACGCTTTCAAGAAACAGAGTAAAAAATTCCACTTATATAAAATATCGCGGAATAACAGAAAAATATATAAAACCATCGTTAGGAAGTTTTCTTCCTCAAAATATTAGCACGGTTATAATAGAAAAATTTAGCAATAAATTACTTCTTAACAAACTATCAACAAAAACAGTCAGAGATATTCTGACTATTATAAAAACAATATTAAAATATTGCAAACGACAAATCGGACCTACTTTCCCCGATATAGAAATAGTTCTGCCAAAAGAAAATAAAACATCAATAAGAGTATTATCTCTTGAGGAACAGACAAAATTTATACGTTTTCTCTCAGCGGATATGGACGAAACAAAATTCGGAGTGCTTTTATCCTTACTTACGGGAATGAGAATAGGAGAAATTTGCGCTCTACGATGGCAAGATATTTCGCTTGAAAAGAAAACAATTCAAGTTTCTTCCTCAATGCAACGACTTAAAACCTTTAATCCGACATCGAGCACCAAGACGACAATAGTAATCGGAGAAACGAAAAGTCACGCCTCGGCTAGAATAATTCCGCTGACAAACTACGCGATATCTCTATGTAAAAAAATCAAACCTAAAAACAATAACGCATTTGTTTTAACGGGAAGTGCCGAAAACTTTATAGAACCCCGAACATTACAGTACAAGTTTAGAAAATACACCGAGGCTTGTAATCTTCAAAATGTTCATTTTCATGTTCTCAGACATACTTTCGCCACTAGATGCGTAGAGGTGGGTTTTGAAATTAAGTCTCTCAGCGAAATATTAGGACATTCTAGTGTAAAAATCACGTTGGATAGATACGTACACTCATCCTTAGAGTTAAAAAAGCTAAACATGGACAAACTTGCCGCCGTCGGATTTTAAGCCGTCAAAAAAACCGTCAAAACAGAAAAAAACAGTGGTTTTTAAGGAATTTTATACTTTTTTATTATAGTAGACAACTCTGCGAAAAAAAAACGTACAAACAGTTTGTGTTTGATTATTATATTCATTTAGCATTTTTTTATACAATTTTATATTATTACTCAAATTTTATATTATTGTTTAAATTAAAACCTAACACGTTTTTAAATAATAGGTTGAAAAATTAAAACTATAAAATGAAAATCGTTATTTATAAAAATCTTATTATAAAAAACTTATCGATATTAGACTTATTGTTTAAATCAAATACATAAAAACAAAACATATCCGACCGAGAATTATGCACTTGTATTTTATTTTGCAATAAAAATATAAACAATATCCAAAGAAGAAAGAGAGGGAGAAAGATTTTATCATAAGAAATTAAGCAATTAAAAAACGATCGATTAAAAAAGCGCAGATATACCGATTTTAACGATATAATCCAACAAAAGAGCAATTTTTAAACATTAATATTCCTATCCTATAAAAAACTATCTTTAACAATGATAGTTAAAATATTTTAACACGTTTGCAGGAGGAACAAAATCATGAAATTCAAAAAGAAAAATATTCTAATTACAGGAGTCGTCATAACGTTTATAGTGACAATATTAATAAGTGGGGGAACATTCGCTTATCTCAAAGATAAAACCGATAAAACTGTAAACAATTTTAATACAAATAAAGTTATCGCGGATATTACGGAAACCGAAAATAATTATAATATTATTCCAGGAACGTCTCAGTCAAAAGACCCTACCGTTATAGTCGAAACGACAATTCCGGCATATGTTTACATAATTATCGAAGATAATACCGAAGGCTTGGTCGAATATGAAATTGACAAACGCTGGGCTCCCCTCGGCGAAGAATATCCAGGCGTTTACTGGCTAGAACTCGAAGGAAATAAAGACAGTCAAAAAATACCTATACTTAAAAATAATAAAGTCTTTTATGACGCGATGCTCGAAAACAGTGACATGCTCGATAAAAACGGAAATTTAAAAGAAAATATTACTTTAACTTTTAGCGCGAAAGCGATACAAAAAGAGCCGTTTAACGATCCAATTTCCGCTTACGAAGAAAAAATTCAATTAAATAGTTCTCTCACTGCCTCGTTTATTTACGACGGGAATGAACGTTACTTCATAAGTGAAACTTTCGAAACGGAAGACTCCCTTCTGGTTCAAGCCTCCGGATTGCTTTATGGTCCGGGTTTTGGATTTACGAATAATAAATATATATTTTCAGTGACGGGTTCTTCAAATAAAGATATGCTTCTCTCTTTTGACTTTGATGAAAAATGCGGAGCCAACGAAGAATATAAGGGAATATTTTTCGAATATGGTTTCGGCGGATATGAAGACACTTACGCTCTTGCGGGAGAATATCATGACTGGTCGACCGATTCAAGCGGAACAAAAGAAGATAACTTTACTCTTGTCGGGGATTATTATCCGATAGTCTTCACGGTAAAGCAAATAAAATCAACCGGGATTACAAATTTCGAAACTTTCACCGGATCCCTTACAGAGCTGATTCAAGAATTATCATCATCAAAATATACTCTTAAAGCCGGAGAAAAATACGACGACCAATTTGAAATTACAATGATGTGGGCATACAGAACAGAGCCAACTGACGACTGTTACGTTATTAAAAACGGACAAAAAGACGAGGCCGATCCCGACGCTCTTATCGCTTATATGGATAGAGCCGATAATATTTTTGGAATAACAGCGGCAAATCCTCTGCCGACCGTAGGATATAACCTCTGGGCCGATTTCGAAATAAGAATTGATGAAATTCAATAATCATTTTTCTTAATTAAATATAGCGATAATATATTTACCCAGTCAAAAATTCAAACACAAAAATTAAACGGCAGTCACCTATAAAAAAGGCTGCCGTTTAAATTTAGAACTAATTAAATCTTTTTTACTAAGACAAAGAAAAAAATCCGCTCCTCTTTTAGAAAAATACATAGAAAAATACAAGGAAATATATTAAAATAAAAAAAGATTACAAAAAATACAAATAAACGGCAATATTAATTTTTTACGATAACCAAGGAAGAAGCTCAAAATCCAGTTCGTCTACTACTACCACTATGGTAGAAATCCTTGATTTATCATGGTCTTTGACAACTCAATATGTAAATAGTTTTTAATGTCCCTCCGATTTCTCAAACAATATATCGGGAGTAAGACTTAAAATACAAATTCCGGAGTGTCGAAACTTGCCGACGAGACAGGCTCAAACTCCACTCACTTTTTGTAAAAAAATCGGAGCAAAAAAACTTGCTCCGATTTTAGTGATCAAAAACAGCTAAAAACAAAAATTTTTTACTTTATCGGAGAATCTGCCTTAACAAGATGGTTATAGCGATAATAAATTTCCTCAGAATAATTATTCGTATTTTCAAAACAGAAATTATCATTAGACTAACTTTATTAGATTAACTTTAAATCTTTCTCGAATTGTGGAAAAGTTTTTAGTTTATCCATCACATAAGAAACATATTCGTCAATTATTTCAGGAGTTAGATGCCACTCTCCGTCACGGTCACATTCAATAAATAACAAACAGTGTTTATTACTTGGATCTTTATGACATTTATAAAAATCATCTCTCGCTTTTACAAGCTGCTTAGCACAATCCAAAGCCCTATTCGCATTGCCTAGTTCTGTATACTGACTTACCATCTGACATAAAAGGGAAATTTTTTGATATGTCTGGCGAAATGGCATATAATCCCCGCCGGATAAAAAGGCGTTTATAATATTCAGCATATATTCGTTTAATGCCACTTGATATGATAGGCCGTTATTGCCGTCTTGGGTTTCGCTTATCATTCTCGCTAATCTAATACACCTTGAAACAAACCGTGCTTTTTCAGCAAAGCTTTCCTTGCATTTTTGCAGAGCAAGCATCATATTTTTATCTGCAAACGCAAACTCTGCTTCCCAATAAGTTTTGTCACCAAAAACCCTTGGGAGTTTTTCAAGAGTCTTTGTCGCTTTTTCCTCTTCTCCTAGCAGCCGGTACGCGCGTGATATAACATAATAAGTTTTGCAAATTTGATCCGCGTCTGTTTCATAGCGAAAAACGCAATTTGCATATCTCTCGCATTCAGAAACAAGTTGTGCGTCGGTTTTATCTACGCTTCCAGATGCCATAAGGTCGGTCAAGCTTTCAAGACAGATGAACGCGACCTCAGAATTTGTTGGATGAGCAGAAAAATAAGGCTCTGCTAAATTATATATCCGTGTCGCTTCTCCCTCTTCAAAAGAGATGTTGTGATATCCTATATCTTTCCGAAGCCTCACTAATTCCTCGTCTGTGTCAGAATCAACAAGGCCAAGAAGTTTATCCGCAGATACTTCCAGCGCTCTTGCAAGAGGAACAATTTGAGAAATATCCGGCATGCCGGCATCTGTCTCCCACTTGGAAACAGCCTGCGAGGATACTCCAATAAGCTCGGCCAGCTCATTTTGAGTAAAACCTTTTTCCTTTCGGTATAATTTAATCATTTGTCCTATTGACATACGTTTCACCTCCAAATAAATATACCGGTACCGTATCTATATTTTATAAACTTTTTATAAGGAAATCAACATATCAATTCGCAACCAAAACTCAACGATACGTGGAATATAATTTTTGATATTAGTCATGTCAAAATAAAATTGTAAAATAATCTCACATTTAAAATCATCTACAAATCCGCCATTAACACTGC
>CAJFPG010000058.1 GCA_904398665.1 Candidatus Geddesella stercoravicola
ATAAAAGATGAAAGATAAAAGATGAAAGATAAAAGATGAAAGATAAAAGATGAAAGATAAAAGATGAAAGATAAAAGATGAAAGATGAATAATTCCCTAAGCGCTTTGGGGCTGTTTCGTTTTGCAAGGACCTGATATTTTGTTTTCTTTTTTGAAATATTTCGTGTGTCTTTTTATTTTTTTTCCGGGATTGAAGTAGTTTTTAATCTTTTAAAGATAGCCCTCTGCTTTTAAGCAGAGGGCTCTTTGGATGTTTCGTGTCGAAAGTTACTCTATTATGCTTTCTTCCCATTCGACGGGAGGCGTAATTTCGAGAAGCGTTGCTACTGTGGCGGCGACGTTCGCGAGTCCGAATTTACCGTTTTTAATTTTGATATCGGATTTGTCGGGATCGTAAATTATGAAGGGAACGGGATTTAAAGTATGAGCCGTTTTGGGTTTCGGAGCGCTTCCGTCCTTTGATTTTTCATACATCTCGTCGGCGTTTCCGTGGTCCGCGGTCACTATAAGATAAGCGTTTTTTTCTTTTACGGCCTCAATCACTCTCGCCAAAGAGAGATCTACCATTTCTACCGCTATCTGGGCGGCGGCGTAAACTCCCGTATGCCCGACCATGTCTCCGTTAGGATAATTGGCTCGGATAAAACCGTATTGTTCGCTGTTTATCGCGTCTATTATTTTATCTGTGATTTCCGCCGATTTCATATACGGACGCTGCTCAAACGGTACGATATCTGAGGGTATTTCCTCATAGACCTCGAGCTCCTCACTGAATTTTTCACTTCTGTTTCCATTCCAGAAATAGGTAACGTGTCCGAATTTTTGCGTCTCGGAAACGGCGTATTCTTTTATTTTGTGTTTTACCAAAAGTTCGGTTAAGGTATTTTTGATATCAGGGGGGCTTACGAGATATTTAGCCGGTATTTTAAGGTCTCCGTCATATTCGAGCATGCCGGCGAAAACAACTTTCGGTCGTCTTTTTCTGTCGAAGGGCACTGTCTCGCAGTCGAAAGCTTTAGATATTTCTATCGCTCTGTCTCCTCTGAAATTAAAAAGAATCACACTGTCACCGTCCTCTATCGTTCCGACAGGGACGCCGTTTTTCGCTATTATAAACGGAGGCAGATCTTGGTCTATGGCTCCCGTCTCTTTTCTCAGAGTTTCGATCGCCTCTTCCGCGTTTTCAAATTGCCTTCCTTCTCCCAGAACATGAGTTTTCCAGCCGAGAGAAACCATTTCCCAATTTGCCTCGTATCGGTCCATCGTTATCTTCATTCTTCCTCCGCCGGAAGCGATAGCCGCGTCGAAATCCGTTTCGTTAAGTCCCGCTATTACATCTTCGAGCTGTTTTACGTAAACGGGGGCGGAGGTCGCGGGGACGTCTCTTCCGTCAAGAAGGATGTGTATCCTTACTTTTTTGACTCCTTCCGCTTTTGCTTCTTTCAGCATCGCTATAAGGTGTTTTATGTTCGAGTGAACGTTTCCGTCAGATAAAAGTCCGAGAAAATGAAGAGTAGAATTGTTTTTCGCGCAGTTGCCGACGATTTCTTTCCATGTTTCGGATTGATATAGTTTGCCGTTTTCTATTGATTCGTTTACCAGTTTTGCCCCCTGAGAATAGATTTGTCCGCAGCCGAGAGCGTTGTGTCCGACCTCGCTGTTTCCCATATCATCGTCAGTCGGAAGTCCGACCGCGGTTCCGTGGGCTTTTATTTGAGTATATGGGCATGTGGCTTTCAGGCTGTCGAGTGTGGGGGTGTAAGCGGATTTTACCGCATTGCCGAACTCGTTCGGATTTTCGCCGACTCCGTCCATTACTATAAGTACGACAGGTTTTTTCATTTAATTTCCTCTTTTCTGCTTTTCTAGATTAAAGAATTAAAAAATGTAATATATTAAAAATCAGAGAATTAAAAGCTTAAAATCAAAGATTTAAATAAACACTCTCAAAGAATAAAAAATAAAATATCAAATATTAAATATCAAAGAATTTGTTCAAGTTTCTCTTTTATCGCCGAAATAAGCCCCTCTCCGTCGACAATAGTCTTGTTTTCGATCGTCGAGAGGTTAGCCAGACTTTGAGTCATTATTCCGCTTTCAATAGTTTCTATGCAGGCTTGTTCGAGTTTTTCGGCAAAGTCGGAAAGCTCCGGTATATTGTCGAGTTCTCCTCTTTTTTTGAGAGCTCCGGTCCACGCGAAGATAGTGGCTACTGAGTTGGTGGACACTTTCTCGCCTTTCAGATATCTGTAATAATGGCGGGTGACTGTCCCGTGAGCGGCTTCGTATTCGTAATATCCCTCGGGGGAGACCAAAACGGAGGTCATCATCGCCAGATCTCCGAACGCTGTCGCTATCATATCACTCATAACGTCTCCGTCATAGTTTTTGCAGGCCCATATAAATCCGCCTTTCGATCTTATCACGCGAGCCACGGCGTCGTCTATTAAGGTGTAGAAATATTCAATTCCCGCTTCCTCAAATTTTTTCTTGTAATCTTTTTCGTATATCTCAGCGAAAATATCCTTGAATCGGTGGTCATATGTTTTGGATATAGTGTCTTTTGAGGAAAACCACAGATCTTGTTTTTTATCCAAAGCGAAATTAAAACAGCTGTGAGCGAAAGACTCTATGCTCTTGTCGATATTGTGCATACCCATAACTATCCCGGCGCTGTCGAAGTCGTGGATAAGTATTTTTTCGGTCTCGCCGTTTTCTTTTGTTATAAGTATCTCGGCTTTCGCGTTCGCCGGGACTTTCGTTTCACTCGCCTTGTAAATATCCCCGTAGGCGTGACGGGCGATTGTTATCGGTTTTTCCCATGTGGGAACAAACGGAGTTATTCCTTTCACGAGTATGGGTGTTCGAAAAACGGTTCCGTCCAGAATGGCTCTTATTGTCCCGTTCGGACTTTTCCACATCTCTTTGAGATTATATTCTTTCATTCTGTCCGCGTTTGGGGTTATCGTCGCGCATTTTACGGCGACTCCGTATTTTTTCGTGGCCAAAGCGGAATCGATTGTGACCTTATCGTCGGTCTCGTTCCTGTTTTCGAGTCCCAGATCGTAATACTCGGTTTTAAGGTCTATATACGGTTCGATCAGTTTTTCTTTGATCCAGCGCCAGACTATTCTCGTCATCTCGTCTCCGTCCATTTCAACGAGAGGCGTTGTCATAGGAATTTTTTTCATTATTTTAATCCTCCGTTTCTTTTATCATATTGGATATTTTATCATATATATGTGAAAAATTCAATACAAGAAAAGGGATAATTATTAAAAAAACGGCGGGTTTGCCTCCGCTTACGAGCAAGTTTACAAAATGTTTAAAAAATATCGGTGTTTTTTTCGCGAAACGCTTGACTTCGGCGGAAATCTGTGATATAATAACCATACCTTGCGAAAAGGTGTTTTTTTTTGATACGAAAAAACATCGCCGCTAAGGGAGGCCAATTTTTATAAAATTTTAGGAGGTGCCGAAAATGGGTAAAGACAAAGTAGTTCTGGCGTGTACCGAATGTAAGCAACGAAATTACAACACCACGAAGAACAAGAAGAATACTCCCGACAGGTTGGAGATGAACAAATATTGCAGGTTCTGTCGGAAGCATACTCTTCACAGAGAAACGAAATAACGAGGAGGAAGGCTTTTTATTATGTCGGAAGAGATTAAAAACACTGAAAACGGGAAGCCCGTTAAAGCTCAAAAAGCGTCGAAACCCTCCGCGAAAAAGCCGAACGTTTTTAAGCGCTTCGCCGCTTTCTGCAAGGAAACGAAAAGCGAGCTTAAAAAAGTCGTTTGGCCATCGCCGAAGCAGGTGTTGAACAACACTCTTGTCGTTATTGTCGTAATGTTAGTTTTCGCGATTTTCGTCGGCGTTGTCGACGCTTTGTTCAAGTTTATCATAGGTTTTGCTTTTTAATCATTGACGGTTTCGGAGGAATATAAATGAGCGTTTCAGAAGCGAAGTGGTATATTATACACACGTATTCCGGTTATGAAAATAAGGTCGCCACAAGTATTGAGAAAATTGTCGAGCTTCGAAATCTCTCTGACCTTATTCTTGAAGTTCGGGTTCCTATGGAGAAGGTAATAGAGATAAAAAATAACGAACAAGTGGAAATTGAAAGAAAGCTTTTTCCGGGTTACGTGCTTCTGCATATGGTGGTCAATGATGACACATGGATCTTGATCAAAGGGATTCGCGGTGTCACCGGGTTCGTTGGTCCCGAGGGCAAACCTATTCCGTTGACCGACGAGGAAATGGCAAATCTCGGAATTCAAAAAGCCAGAGTGGAAACTCCTTACGAGAAAGGAAGCTCCGTTACCGTTACGGGCGGCTCCATGAAAGGCTTTACCGGAACTGTTGACGAGGTCAACGTACAGACCGGCAAGGTTCGCGTTATCGTTTCCATGTTCGGGCGAGAAACGCCCGTTGAGTTTGACGCAGATCAACTTGAACTTTTAAAATAATCGAATGGTTTCTTACATTTAAGGGAGGCTAAATTAACAATGGCTCAGAAAATAACAGGTTATATAAAATTGCAAATTCCAGCGGGAAAAGCTAATCCCGCTCCGCCGGTCGGACCGGCTCTCGGTCAGCACGGCGTAAATATTATGGCGTTCACGAAAGAGTTTAATGAGAGAACCAAAAACGATATGGGACTTATTATCCCCGTCGTTATAACCGTTTACGCTGATCGTTCTTTCTCTTTCATAACGAAAACGCCGCCCGCGGCCGTTCTTATAAAGAAGGCGTGCGGTATCGAAAGCGGTTCGGGAGTCCCGAATAAGACGAAAGTAGCTAAGATAACTAAGGCTCAGATTCAACAGATCGCGGAGACGAAAATGCCTGACCTTAACGCTAACACCGTTGAGGCGGCGATGTCTATGATCGCCGGTACGGCGAGAAGTATGGGCGTCGAAGTCGTTGATTGAGACTTTGCTCACGATCTAAGTGGGAGGATTAGGTAACCCACAGTTGTTTTTTACAACTTATTTATCATCCGAAGGCGCTTAGCGCCGATATTACCACATAGGAGGAATCTTATCAAAATGAAAAAAGGAAAGAAATATATTGAGAGCGCAAAGCTTATAGATAAATCAAAATTATATGATTCTGACGAGGCTCTTTCTCTCGTCTGTCAGACGGCGAAAGCTAAATTTGACGAGACTGTCGAGCTTCACGTCAAACTCGGTGTTGATTCCAGACACGCCGATCAGCAAGTCAGAGGTTCTATCGTGCTTCCTCACGGTACCGGTAAATCCGTAAAGGTTCTTGTTTTCGCGAAAGGCGATAAAGTTAAAGAGGCAGAAGAAGCGGGAGCCGAGTATGTCGGAGCGGAGGATATGGCAGAGAAAATTCAGAAAGAAAATTGGTTTGATTTTGATGTCGTTATCGCTTCTCCCGATATGATGGGAGTTGTCGGACGTATAGGTAAAATCCTCGGACCCAAAGGACTTATGCCAAATCCCAAAGCGGGAACGGTTACTCCCAATGTCGGTCAGGCGGTTAAAGAAGTCAAAGCCGGTAAGATAGAATACCGTTTGGATAAGACAAATATAATACATTGTCCGATAGGAAAAGTTTCTTTCGGGGCTGAAAAACTCGCGGATAATTTTAACGCTCTTATGGGAGCTATTGTCAAAGCGAAGCCCTCCGCGTCAAAAGGACAGTATCTTAAAAGCTGTGTCGTAGCTTCTACGATGGGTCCCGGTATAAAGATCAACGGCGCGAAATTGATGTAATTTATTTGAATATTTAAATCGCTGTCGGGAGTCCCGGCAGCGATTTTTAACATAAACGTATGTTTTTCGTGTTTTTAGCCGATTTTGTCCGGTTGTTTATTTGGGAAGTCGCGGGATTTATTTTCTTTTTTTTCTCTTTTTCTTTTTTATTTCTATTTCTATTTCTATTTCTATTTCTATTTCTTTCTCTTTCTCTCTCAATCTTTAATTTTGAGGTTGTTGTGATGTCGTACGAAAAACAGTTCATATAACTTTTTCATTTTTGTTTTGTATTGTTTTTTTCTTTTATAAATTTTATCGGAGCGGCTTTTTTTATTATATATGGGGATAAACAAAGAAATTTTATTCATGTGTCACAGAGTTGTTTAATTGGGTTGATAACGGTATTTCGGCTTGGGCAGTCTCTGTCTCGGGGCAGCGGATAGTGTCCGGGAAAACAGAAAATTTTTTTGGAGGAAGTTTAGAAGTTTATGTATAGGATACTTATTGTCGAAGATGACAGAGGAATTTGCGAGGGAATAAAAGCTCTGGCGGAAACATGGAATCTTGAAGCCGAATGCGTTTCCGATTTCAGAAACGTGATGGCCGATTTTTCCGGATTTTCACCTCATATAGTTCTTATGGATATTACGCTTCCGTTTTTCGACGGATATCATTGGTGTTCAGAGATAAGAAAAGTGTCCAAAGTTCCTGTTATTTTTATATCCTCGGCGGCGGACAATATGAATATCGTCATGGCGGTGAATATGGGAGGAGATGACTTTATAGCGAAACCTTTTGAGCCGAGCGTTCTGATGGCTAAGATACACGCGATGCTTCGAAGAACATATGATTTCTCCTCCTCAGTTCCGATTCTTGAACACCGAGGCGCTCTTCTGAATACAGGGGACGGTTCTCTTACTTATCTTGACGAAAAAATTCCGCTTACGAAAAACGAGTATAAGATACTTTTGGCTTTGATGGAAAACAAGGGGAAAACCGTTAGCAGAGAGAAGCTTATGGAGCGGCTTTGGGAGACAGACAGCTTTATAGATGAAAACACTTTAACGGTGAACGTGAACAGACTCAGAAAAAAACTCAGCGCCGCCGGACTTGCCGGATTTATAACCACGAAATTCGGGGTCGGATATATCATAGAGGGTTGAGACGGGGAGACGGAATATGAAATTTTTTTTCAGGTATTTGAGACAAAAAATAAAAGTGATCGCGGCGTTTGTTTTATTTTCGTGCATATTTCTCATTACTTTCCGCTTGTATCATCTTCCCCTCGGGGCCGCCGCGTATCCGGCGCTTTTGTGCGCTTTTTTCAGCGTCTTGTTTTTTATTTTCGATTTTATAAGAGAGAAAAAGCGGCATGGAGAAATGCTCCGTCTTTATAGGTTGACCGCGGCTACTCTCGGAGAGTTGCCGAAACCCCGTTCGACAGAGGGTGAAGATCTCGAAAAGCTCGTTTATATACTTTCGGAAGAGGGAAAAACGAGAGAGATCGAGCTTACGGAGAAGTATTATGAGACGATCGATTATTATACAGTATGGGCTCATCAGATAAAGACCCCTATTTCATCAATGAGGCTTGCTTTGCAAAGTGAGGATTCGGCGTTATCGAGAAGACTTTTAAGAGAGCTTTTCAGAATAGAGCAGTATGTGGAAATGGTTCTCACTTTTCTTCGTCTTAATTCTTCCTCCACCGATTATTTGATAAAAGAGTACGAGATTGATGACATCATAAAGCAATCGGCGAAGAAATTCGCGGGAGAATTTATAGACAGGAAAATAAAACTCGAATATTCTCCTGTCGCGATAAAAGCGGTCACCGATGAGAAATGGTTTTCATTTGTTTTGGAACAGGTATTGTCGAACGCTTTAAAATACACTTCGGCGGGCAGCGTGAAAATTTACGCTTTGGGGGAGGACGAGTTTTGCGTCGAGGATACCGGTATGGGTATATCTCCGGAGGATCTTCCCAGAATTTTTGAAAACGGATATACAGGTTACAACGGGCGGCATGATAAAAGAGCGAGCGGTATAGGGCTTTATCTTTGTAAGAGGATATGCGATAATCTCGGCGTGAGATTGTCTGTTTCCTCCGTTCTCGGAAAGGGAACGAAAGTCTCTTTTCGATTTCTCGGGAATTCTTCCTTCAAAGAGTGATCACGTCTTGGGAAATCTTACGTAAATGTAAGAATTTTCGTGTGAAACGTAAGCAAAATCGATTGTGTCCGCTCCGCTTTTTTTGTATACTGTTTACAGAAAATCCAAAGGAGGAATCTCAATGAGTATTTTGGAAGTAAACGGTCTTAAAAAAACATATACGACGCGATTCGGCGGAAATAAGGTAGAAGCGTTGAAAAACGTGAATTTCAGCGTCGAAGAGGGTGAGTATGTCGCTATCATGGGCGAAAGCGGCTCCGGGAAAACAACCCTTTTGAATATTCTCGCGGCTCTTGATCGTCCGACCGGAGGAAAAGTTATCTTGGACGGTATGGATCTTTCTAAGATAAAGGAAAGCGCCGTATCGGCGTTCAGGCGAGACAATCTCGGTTTTGTGTTTCAGGAATTTAATTTGTTAGACACTTTTTCGTTGGAAGATAATATTTATCTGCCGCTTGTTCTTGCGGGAAAATCTTACGGAGAGATGCATTTGAAGCTTGATCCCATCGCGAGAGAACTGGGGATAGCGGATTTGTTAAAAAAGTATCCCTACGAAGTGTCGGGAGGTCAGAAGCAAAGGGCGGCGGTCGCGAGAGCGATAATTACCGACCCGAAGCTTATTTTGGCGGACGAGCCGACGGGAGCTTTGGACTCGAAGTCAACTGACGAACTGCTTCGTCTGTTTTCTCATATAAACGAGAAAGGACAGACTATTCTTATGGTCACGCATTCGGTGAAAGCCGCGAGTCACGCCGGCAGAATTCTTTTTATCAAGGACGGCGAGGTCTTTCATCAAATTTATCGCGGCGATTTGTCCGACTCTCAACTTTATCAAAAAATCTCCGATACGCTTACGATGATACAAACGGGCGGTGACGAGAGATGAGAGCAGGATTTTACCCGAAATTGGCATGGAACGGTATAACGAAAAATAAGCGTTTTTATCTTCCTTATATTTTGACCTGTGTCGGAATGGTCTCGATGTTTTATATAGTCTCTTTTCTGTCGACATCTCCACTTCTGCTGTATATGCCGGGCAGCGAAACCGTAAGCTCGACACTCAATTTGGGGAGCTGGGTTATCGGCGCTTTTTCTCTGTTGTTTTTGTTTTATACGAATTCTTTTTTGATGAAAAGAAGAAAAAAGGAGTTTGGTCTTTATAATATTCTCGGAATGGGAAAGTGGAATATCGGCAGAATTTTGTTTTGGGAAACGATAATAACTGTTTTGATATCGTTTGTCTGCGGCGCCGTTTTCGGTATCGCTCTTTCCAAATTGGCGGAACTGTGCCTTGTGAACGTAATCCGCGGGGATGTTGATTTCTCTCTCACTGTTTCATCCGACGCTCTTATTTCTACGCTCACGCTTTTTTCGGTCATATTTCTTTTAATCTTTCTTAACGATATAAGACAAATCAAATTTACGAATCCCGCCGAGCTTCTGAGAAGCGAAAACGCCGGGGAAAAGCCTCCGAAAGCCAATTGGTTTTTAGGTATTGTCGGCGTTCTTCTTTTGGGAGGAGCTTACTATATCGCCATAACGATAGAGGATCCGGTTTCCGCTCTGGTTCTGTTTTTCGTCGCGGTCTTGATGGTCATCGTCGGCACTTATTTAGTGTTTATCTCCGGTTCGGTAATGTTTTGCAGAATACTGCAAAAACGAAAAAAATACTACTATAAGCCAAATCATTTTATCTCAGTTTCCTCGATGGTATATCGAATGAAAAGAAACGGGGCGGGACTCGCTCCCATTTGTATTTTGGCGACGATGGTCCTTGTCATGATATCTTCCACCGCGAGTTTGTATTTCGGTTCTGAATCTTCTTTCGCGATCCGCTATCCGAGAGATTTTACGATAAACGTAAATTTTATGGATATTGAAGATATGAATGACGAGAATATTTCCTCTTTAAGAGACTCTATCGGCGGGGTCGCGGAGGATAACGACGCTTCCCAGACTGACGTTATCGAATATCGGTGGGCGTCCGTTTCCGGGCTTCTTGACGGAAACGAGATGGAAACTGACGTTTCGAACGTAGATTTTACAATTGATATGATAAATGATACGACGATCGTCTATTTCATTCCTCTTTCGGATTATAATCGTATGATGAATAAAAACGAGACTCTGGGAGAAGACGAGGTTCTGGTATATACGGTGAGGAGCTCTTTTGACGAGGATAATTTTATTATAAAACAAGGGAATTCTTTTGAGAAGATTTATAATGTAAAAAATAAGCTTTCCGACTTTACTATATCGGGAGACGCAGCTATGGGATTTTATCCCTCTGTCTATATTGTGGTCCCTGATTTTGCCTCCGCCGTCGCTCCTCTTTCCGAACTTTTGGATTATAACGGGAATGAGATGGTGAGTTTGCGTTGGTTTTACGGTTTTAATACCGATGTACCGACGGAAAAGCACGCGGAGATGGAAACAGAAATTTTTACCGCGATCGGGAATGTCGCCGAAGATATAGAGAGCGCTCACGGATTTTCCTGTGAAAGCAGAGAAGAGGAGAGCGTAAGTTATTATTCTACTTTCGGAGGGTTGTTCTTCCTGGGGGCGCTTCTCAGCGTAGTGTTTATTTTCGCCGCGGTGTTGATAATATATTATAAACAAACTTCGGAAGGATATGAGGATCAAGCCCGTTTTGAGATAATGCAGAAAGTCGGTATGACTAAAAAAGAGATAAGGAAAAGCATTAACTCTCAACTTTTGACGGTATTTTTTCTTCCGCTCATATTTTCTGCTATGCATCTCGCGTTTTCTTTCCCGATCATACGAAAGATATTGCTTCTCTTTAATTTGAACGACGTTTTTCTTTTCGCCGTTACTACCGTGATATGTTTTATCTGTTTCGCTTTGTTGTATACTTTTGTTTATAGGATAACTTCAAATTCCTATTACGCGATTGTAAGCGGACAAAAAAGACGGAGAAATCAGTAAAATTTTTTCCTGAAAGATAAAAAGTTTAAAATTGCTTTTGTGTAAAATAAAAGACCGCTAAGCGGTCTTTTATTTTAAGGTATTGAATTTTTTTTAGTCTTGTGATAATATATAAATGTTGCGTTTTTGCTTTAAATGAAACGGAGAGATAATATGACGGAAAAAAATAAATCTGATATTCATGTAAAGACAGGGCTTGTTATGGAAGGCGGAGCCATGAGAGGAATGTTTACTGCGGGAGTGACCGACGTTATGATGGAGAACGGTATCGAGCCCGACGGGGCGATAGGTGTTTCCGCGGGAGCCTGTTTCGGATGTAATTATAAATCGAGACAACCGGGAAGAGCGGTAAGGTATAACGAAAGATTCTGTAAAGACCCAAGATATTGCGGTTGGCGATCTTTTTTTAAGACCGGGAATATCTTCGGGGCGGACTTTTGTTATTATGAGATTCCGAAAAAATTAGACCCGTTTGATTTTGAGACATTTAAAAACGATCCGATGGAGTTTTATGTTGTGGCTACCGACGTTTTAACGGGAAAGGCGGTTTACAGAAAATGCGATGACGCTTCCGACAACACTATGGAGTGGGTCCGCGCTTCTTCGGCTATGCCGCTGGTTTCGAAAATTGTCGAAATCGACGGATATAAGCTTTTGGACGGAGGAATCGCCGATTCTATTCCCCTGAAATATTTTGAAAGCATAGGATATTTAAAAAATGTGGTTATTTTGACACAGCCGAAAGGTTATATAAAAGAAAAGAATAATTTGCTTCCGATAATGAGAATAGTTTTGAGAAAATATCCCGAGTTTTTGGAAACGGTCGCGAACCGGCACAATATTTATAATGAGGAAACGGCGTATGTTGAGTCTGCCGAAAAGGAAAACAGAGCTTTTGTCATCCGTCCTCCCGAGAAACTTCCGGTAGGTCATATAGAGCATGATAAAAGCGTTCTTCGAGAAGTTTATAACATCGGCAGAAATACGGCGGAGAAAGACCTTCCGAGATTGAAAGAGTTCTTGAAAATCGGCTGATTTCGGTTTTTTATTTATTATTTTTTATCCGTGACGAGTATTGTAAAACGCGGCTAATATAGAAAGTTTGAGTTTTGTTCCTTTGATTTTTAAAGTTCGCTGACAAAAATTCTTAAAAGTGGATATATTTTAAGAGATGTATTTTATATAATATAATAAAATTGTAAAAGACAAAATTTATTACTTGTTTCGTTGGGTTTAAACTGTTGTTTATATCCTGTTTATTGGGTTATTATAGATATATTTTGTTTGTATGTTTTTGTAAAAATAACGAAGTGTAACTTCAAAGATTTTTTATGATACCAGTTTGACATGTTTTTTTGATTGAAATTTGGTTCTTAACGGCAAGCCTTATATCACTTGGCGTTTTCCGAATATTTGTTAATTTTTTTGTTTTTTTTATTATATAATGAATGTAGTTAATATGATTTATATATCATTTATATAAATGTTTTTATTTAATATAAATATAAACGACCAAGTAAAGGAGATTAATATGAAAAGGGAGATAAAAACCGTTACCGAAAAATATAAAACCGAAGTTTTGGACTTTGTTGAAAAGGTTTTCACTGAATACGAAAATGCCGAAGAAGGAAATCTTGTAAGACGTTTGATCGAGGAAATCCGTTTGAAAAAATATTATCTTCCGGAATTGGAACTGATAATGACGGACGAGTCCGATAATATAATAGGTTACGCGATGTTTTCTCGCTTTCATATCGAGGGCAGATACGAAAACGAGCTTCTTATGCTTACTCCCGTAGCGGTAAAAACTGAGTTGCAGCGAAGACATATCTCAAAAGAGTTGATTGAATATGGTTTGCAAAAAGCCTCAGATATGGGGTATAAAGTCGTTTTGGTCGAAGGAAATCCCGATAATTATCGCGCGAGAGGGTTTAAGACCTCTGCCGATTACGGTATTGTTGCCGGTGATAATATTTCTTTGCCGAATGTCGATTGTTTGATGGTGAGGGAACTTTTTCCCGGAGCTTTGGAGAATATTAAAGGTGTAGTTGATTACGGTTTTTATAAGACATTATCTTGTTAGAAGTGACTGTTTCCGATTTCTAAGAGAAAACCTCTAAGAGAAAACTTGTCTGATGCTGTTTTTTCGGACAGGTTTTATTGTTCGTTAATATTAGCCAAGATAAATTCCCCCGGTTTGATTGGGGGATTTATCTTTGAAGACTTTATTTTGTTATTTTTTTTGGTTAAATGCCATATTATTTATTAAAAAATATAATTATTTTAATTAAATTATAATTTGTAAAGTATTATATCTTTAATATATTTATTTTATATTTTTTATATTATTATTTATCTAAAAAAAATAAAATAATCAGATCTAATTATTTTATTTTTTTTGTGAAAACCTATTTTTATCGAATATGAATTATTGAATCAAAAAAATTGAGGATATTCAAATAAGTGTTGTCTAAGAGATTTGAGAGTGATGGCCGTTGGGTTCTGTCAAAAAAATTCTTATATCGGATGTTGGTCTTTTAGGGCGTTGTTTTAGGGAAGTGGTGATGAACGACTAAAGTCGTTCCCAAAAGATTTTTTATTTTACCGTTCTTTTTGACGTTTTTATTTTTTTATATCCGTTATATCCGCTTCTGTTATTCATATTTTTATTTTTTTCTTCGAGGTTTAAAAATTAAAGCCGCGAGAAGGCCGAAAATAATCGCCGCTGTTATTCCCGCCGCCGAAGCGGAAAGACCTCCCGTAATGATGCCGATGGCCCCCTTTTCTCCGATAGCTTCCGCCACTCCTTTCGCGAGAGTGGCCCCGAACCCCGTGAGAGGCACTGTGGCTCCGGATTGAGCGAGTTTTGAAAAAGGTTCGTAAAGACCTATCGCATAAAGAATTACTCCCGCGACAACATATCCCGTCAAAATTCTCGCCGGGGTCAACTTTGTTTTTGAAATAAGGATCTGACCTATCGCGCAGAGCAGCCCTCCGAAAATAAAACTGTAAAGATAGTCCATAAAAGTCACCTTTGCCTTTGCGGCACGCCTATATTTTTATATTTATCAAATGAGCAATCCCGGGGATCGATTCTTTTTGCTGATTGAGTATCGGGCTCATAAGAGCGCCGGTTGCCATAAAAAGAACGTTTTTGAAGGTTTTCTTTTGCATTTCCGGAAGAAGATATCCGGTTAACACCGACGCCGCGCAGCCACAGCCGGAGCCTCCGGAATGAGTGTCCTGCTTTTCCGCGTCAAAGATAAGTTTTCCGCAGTCGTCATAGTTGTTTGTCATATCGTATCCGTCTTTGCCCATCAATTCTATTACGATTTTATGTCCTATTTTGCCGAGATCCCCAGAGAGAATAAGGTCGTAATCTTCGGGCGTTGTTTCAGTGTCCTCAAAGTATCGTTTAAGCGTGTCGACCGCGGCTCCCGCCATGGCCGCTCCCATATTGTTTATATCCGTTATCCCCATATCGACGACTTTCCCCGGGCAAACTTTATCGACGAAAGGGACCTCTTCTCTCATTATTCCGTCTCCAAGCAGAACGCACCCCGCTCCTGTTACTGTCCACTGAGAGGAAGGCGGACGCTGGCTTCCGTATTCCAACGGAAACCGGAATTGTCTTTCGGCGGAGCAGAAGTGCGATGAGGTTATCGCTATTGTTCGCCTGGCGAAACCTCCGTCTATTACCATAGAAGAGAGAATTATCGCTTCAACCATCGTAGAGCAAGCGCCGTAAAGACCGAAAAATTGCATAGAACGATCACGAACGCAATAATTCGAAGAAACGCACTGATTGAGCAAATCGCCCGCAAAGATAAAGTCGATGTCTTTTTCAGTAAAGCCTGATTTTTTGATAACATGGTCCATTGCCTCCTTTTGCATTTGAGTTTCCGCTTTTTCGAAAGTTTCCTGTCCGAAATATTCGTCCGCGGAATAATTTGTGAAATAATCCCCCAGTGGGCCCTCTTTCTCTTTCTGTCCGACCACGGCGCAGTATTCGAGGAATTTTACGGGAGATTCTATTTTATATGTTCCGGTTGATATTTTTTTCATTTTTTTCTCCCCTCATGTCATACACATTGTCACGATATAATAAATAACGCCGTAAACAACCGACGCCGCTGTCCCGAAAACTATGACGGGTCCGGCTATAATAAACATCTTTGGGGCCATCCCCAATACAAGACCTTCTGCTTTGAACTCCATCGCGGGAGAAACCACGGCGTTCGCGAATCCCGTTATCGGAACAAGAGTGCCGGCTCCTCCGATTTTCGCTATTGAGTCGTAAAGCCCGACGCCGGTAAAAAGCGCGCTTAGAAATACAAGAGACACGGATTCAAGTATCCTCGCGGTTTGTTCATCTATTATAAATATTTGCGTATATAAATTAAAAAGCGCCTGCCCTATGACGCATATAAGACCGCCGACAGCGAAAGCTTTCGTTACATCTTTTATACAGTCGGAGTTTTTCGTTTTCTTCTCGGAGAGTTTTGAATATTCTTCTTTTTGCATATTTTGTTCTCTTCTTTCTGTTTCCGTGTTTTAAAGATATTATTTTCTGTTTTTTCTCGATTATGCAAATAAAAAAGCTCCCGTGTTACCACAGGAGCTTTTTTATTGAGAGTTTAATTTTGTTTTTCGGCGTTTTTATTCTTCCGACGTTATTTCTATCAGACCGTAATCTCCTTTTTTGCGTTTATAGACAATAAACGGAATTCCGTCCTCATCGCAGAAAGCGAAGAAATCATGGCTGAGCATATTCATTTGAAGAACCGCTTCTTCCGGAGTCATCGGTTTGAGAGTTAATTTCTTTCTTCTGATTATTATATCCTCATCTTCCACAATTTCCTCCGAGTAATCTTCGAAGACGGGAATTGTTTTTTTCATCCTTTTTTCAAGTTTTGTTTTATGTTTTCTTATCTGCCTTATTATCATATCGACATCGTTGTCGATCGCGAGCGTGAATTCGGGAGCCG
>CAJFPG010000059.1 GCA_904398665.1 Candidatus Geddesella stercoravicola
ATCCGTTTTCGAACGGATATCCAGTAAAAGGATTCAATATATGATGATACAGTTTCCCCTCATAAATAAAATTTCTCTCATAGCTGCCCGAAGTCACAACAGAAGTATCAGACACGGTAACATAACCTACAATCCCTGAGGCAAACGGATTTCTGATTCCAATTTTGTAACCTTCCCCGTTTTTATCTCCGATAACAGAAACATTTCCTCCGAGATTTACGACAGCCTCCTCCACTCCGTCTTTTTTCAGCGCCTCAACAGCCTTATTAGCGGCCAATCCCTTACCTATCGCCCCTATATCTATTCCCATACCGTAATCAGAAAAGATAATCTTATTTCCTGAAACAGTCAATTTTTCATATCCGACAAAAGCTTTCGCTTCTTCAATTTCATTTTCCGTAGGAGGCGCCGTTCTATTGGAAACATCCCATAGCGAAGAAAGAGGAGCTATCGTAATATCAAAAAGCCCTCCCGTTTTATAAGAAATATCAAGAGACAAATTAATAGCGTTCGAGATATCGTAAGGGACCTCAAACTCTTTTTTTTCATAAGCGAAAAGAGTATTGCTGTCGCCGCCCGAATCTCTAAGCAACATTTCGGTTTGCTCGACGGCATTCTCCGCGGAAGAACAATCCCCGCCGTAAACGGTCACTTCGCAATATGTGTCCATAGCCCAAAAATCAATCGAATGTTCCTCAGGAGAACACGCCGTAAAAAAAACGGGGACAAAAAAGAACAATATAAAAGGCAAGCAAAAAAACCGAACTGCTTTTATCATTTTGCTTCCCCCAAACTTCAATTTATTATTTTCTGTATTTTATCACAAAGAATATTTTTTGTCAATCTTATCGATAATGTCATATTTTCGAAAAAGCTTTCATATTGATGTACAAATGAAAACGTTGTGGATACGGAGGAAATAAAATGATTACAGCGCCTAATATTTATCAGGATATCGCCACAAGAACCGGCGGTGATATTTACATCGGAGTCGTAGGGCCGGTCAGAACTGGGAAATCCACTTTTATCAAAAAATTTATGGAAGAACTGGTTATCCCGAATATTGATAACGAATATGTGAAAGACAGATCGCAAGACGAACTTCCTCAGAGCGCGGCGGGAAAAACCATTATGACAACGGAGCCAAAATTCATTCCGGAAAAAGCGGTCGCTCTTACTATCGACAACAATATAAATTTCAAAGTAAGGCTGATAGACTGCGTAGGATACGTTGTTCCTTCCGCTCTGGGACATACCGAAAACGACCAGCCGAGAATGGTTATGTCCCCGTGGGCGGAAGAGGCTATGCCGTTTAATAAAGCCGCCGAAATAGGTACCGAAAAAGTAATCAAGGAACATTCGACAATAGGTCTTGTTATCACTACCGACGGTTCCATAGGAGATATACCGAGAGAGGACTATGTTGAGGCGGAAAAAAGAGTTATAAAAGAGCTGAAAGAAATAAACAAACCGTTTGTCGTAATCCTCAACACCGTATACCCCAAAGGAGAAAAAGCGAAAGAACTCGCAGCATCCATGCAGGAAGAATACGGAGTTCCGGTAATGCCGATAGACTGTTTATCACTGTCTGCCGGAAAAATAAACGCGATAATGCAGAAAATACTCTTTGAGTTTCCGATTCAGGAGATCAAAATTCATCTTTCCGACTGGGTAGCAAAACTCTCAAACGAACATTATATAAAGGCCTCAATTTTTGACAGTATCGCGACTTCCGCGGCCGGTATATCAAAGATACGGGAAATAGACTCCGTTACGGAAAAAATATCACAAAACGAGGACGTCACACGCTGCGAAATCACAAATGTTTTCCCCGGAACGGGAAGCGTAGTGCTCTCGGTAAAATCGCCGAAAGTTCTTTTCTATAAAGTTTTAGGAGAAACAACCGGGATAGAAGTCAAAAATGACGGGGACCTTATAACGGTTATGAGCGAATTAGCGAAATCAAAAACGACCTACGATAAACTATCGGAAGCCTTGGACGAAGCCGACGCGAGAGGATACGGAATAGTTTCTCCCGCGAGCGAACAACTTTCTCTCGAAGAGCCTCAAATAATCAAACAAGGAAACCGGTACGGAGTAAAATTGAAAGCCTCGGCCCCGTCATATCACATAATCAAAGCCGATATTGAAACAGAAGTGAGCCCCATTGTCGGTTCCGAAAAACAATCCGAGGAACTCGTTCAATATATGCTCGATGAATTTGAGGAAGATCCAAAAAAAATATGGGAAAGCAATATTTTCGGAAAATCCGTATATTCTCTTGTAAACGAAGGGCTTAACACCAAGCTAAATAAAATGCCTTACGACGCGAGAGATAAAGTCAAGGAAACCTTGGAAAAAATCATAAATGAAGGAAGCAACGGGCTTATCTGTATAATTCTTTAAGCATATTTATGAATTAATAAAATAAAAGTATCTTAAATATTTTCACAATAAAAAATCCGTCGAAACAATCGCGGTCTTATTTCAAGACAATATCGTGTTTTCGATGGATTTTTTCCGTATCTTTTGACTACTGAATACTTTTATTTATTTTTTTCTCTCGAATAGACAGGGACAGAAATAGAAAAAAATTATTTCAATTTTCTTTGTAAACTCCTCCGAAACGAGTTTCCCTGTCTGAGAAAAAGAGAAATATTTTTGAAACTCTTTTAAATTTCTTCATATTGTATTCTATTAAAAAATTTTAAATTTGTGCATATTTGTTTTATTAAAACACTATTTTGATTTAAAAAACACTCCTTTAAACAATAAAATACCGATTATCATCAACGCGATACCGACATATTTTTCCCATCCGAAAGACATCTTCTCGCTTCCGAACCACCCGAAATAATCTATAACCGCGGCGACGATAAGCTGTGAAACAAGAATAGCGGAAACCGCCGCTGTGGGAGACAACGCGGACATTGAAAGCATTACCGTTACAGTTATTGCCAGCCCCAAAACCCCTCCCGTGAGATAAAGCTTATCAGCCTGTCCTATCAACGCGAAATTGCCTTTTCCGAAAATAAAAACCGCTATAAGGGACAAAACAAACGCCGTTCCCTGAACAAAAGCGTTTGATTCCATAAGCCCTATTTTCTCTGAAAGTCGAGTATTGAAAACGCCCTGAACGCTCATAGCCGCTCCGGCTATTACGGCATATATCCAACCCAAAAATACCATCCGCCTTTCGACATTATTTATTTTTAAATAAATACAATTACTTCAAGCACCAAAAATATTTTTAAAAAATAAATTATTTATTTATGTTAAAAAATCATTAACCTTACCAATCATATATATCTTCCCCAAATTAAACAAAAATATGAAAAAAAACAATACTTTATTTACTTAAAGAGAAAAATATGTTATAATTTATATAAAGGTAATTTATAGGGAAAAAGAGAAGGAGACTGATTTGGGAATGCGAAATATTGATATTGTAAAAAGTTTTGACCCTGAACTCGGAAAAGCTATGGAATTCGAACTCGCCAGGCAAAAACAAAATATAGAACTCATAGCTTCGGAAAACATCGTTTCTGAGAATGTTTTAGCCGCGATGGGAAGCATATTAACAAACAAATACGCAGAAGGATATCCCGGGAAACGATATTACGGAGGCTGCGAATATGTGGATATCGTCGAGGATTTGGCGAGAGACAGAGCAAAGGAATTGTTTGGGGCAAAATACGCGAACGTCCAACCTCACAGCGGAGCGCAAGCGAATCTCGCCGTTTATTTCGCGTTTCTGAATTACGGTGACACTGTACTAGGGATGAATCTCGCCCACGGAGGGCATCTCACTCATGGTTCCCCCGTCAATATGTCCGGTAAAAACTATAATATTATACCGTATGGGGTAGATGAAAAGACATGTACGATAGATTATGACGAAGTCGAACGACTCGCGAAAGAACATAAACCGAAAATGATAATCGCGGGGGCAAGCGCCTATCCGAGAATTATCGATTTTAAGCGTTTCGCTGATATCGCTCACAGCGTCGGGGCTCTCTTAATGGTCGACATGGCCCATATAGCCGGACTCGTCGCCGCGGGCGTTCATCCGTCCCCGATGCCGTACGCCGACATAGTAACCTCTACCACCCACAAGACATTAAGAGGTCCCAGAGGCGGTCTTATATTAACAAATAATGAGGAATACGCGAAAGCGATAGATAAAGCGATTTTCCCCGGATGTCAGGGAGGTCCTCTTATGCATATTATAGCGGCAAAAGCAGTTTGCCTTAAAGAAGCTATGAGCGACGACTTTAAGGAATATCAAAAACAGGTCGTTAAAAACGCCGACGCGTTGGCGAAATCGCTTGTAGAATATGGTTTCGACCTTGTTTCGGGAGGAACTGACAACCATTTAATGCTCGTGGATTTGAGAAATTTCAATATTACGGGAAAAGAAATGGAAAGTCGTCTCGACGACGTAAGAATAACGGCAAACAAAAACGCAATTCCGTTCGACCCCGAAAAACCTTTTGTGACAAGCGGAATTCGTCTCGGAAGCCCTGCCGTCACTACAAGAGGCTTTAAAGAAGACGACATGAGAATTGTCGCCGAATGTATTTATCTCACCGCCAAAGACGAGACAAACAAAGAAAAAGTAAGATCTATGGTCGACGCTCTTTGTAAAAAATATCCAATTTACGAATAAAAGCCGAAAAACTCAAACCAAAAAAACCGATTCATTTGAAAAAATTTAATGAATCGGTTTTTTCTTTCAAAGAAAATCACATTGTCAGAAATTTCGCCATATAGAACAAAACATAGTTCGGATACTCATTTGTCAGAATTAAAGAATATTCGTTTAGAGAAACCTTGTTTAACTTAAACTGTATTTTAGGCCGAATTTCGCGTTTAACGCATAAAAAATATTTTATCGAAATCTTTCTGTCCGCCATAACAAAAAATATAAAATCAAAAGAGAAGCTCACCAAAAAATATCGATAAAAAAACAAAAAAAACGTTTTTCAAAATATTTAAATACATAGTCTCCCCTTTTAATAAATTCAATTTTCTCAAAATTTGCAAAAGCTTCTGCCCGCCTATTAAGAAATTGTTTTCAGCAAATTAAAAATATAAACCGAAAGCCTCATCGCGATTCACGACAATCTCTGTCAAAATTTAATTGCCGTTAACAATATTCTTAAAAAAACAATATAAACGCTCCTCATTAACTTCAAAAGCGTTTTTACACAGCAAGACTATAAAAACACAAGACTATAAAAAGAAAATAAAAAATAGAAAAACACGCGAATCATTTTGCGCATTTTAACATTTATATTATCCAATCAATAATTATTTTCAATATCCTTTTATAACTTACCTTTTTTTAAAACTTCCTTTATTTCCTCGTTTATAACGGAATATATTTCGGATTCCTTCACTGTTTTCTCAACCTTACCGTTTTTAAATATCGCGTAATTTCCATTTATCCCGGTAATTCCAAAATCACAATCTCTTGCTTCTCCAGGGCCATTCACCACACACCCCATAACGGCGATTTTGATATGCTCTTTTATATTAGAAAAAGTTTTTTCTATATAAGAAGCCAAGCTAACGGTATCAGTGGTGGTTCTTCCGCAAGTTGGACAAGAAATTATCTCTATTCCGTCTTTTCTTATACCCAAACAACGAAGTAAGGTTTTCGCCGCCCGAATCTCCTCAACAGGGTCAGCCGTGAGAGAAACTCTAATAGTATCTCCTATTCCGTCAAGAAGCAAAGCTCCGATGCCAACTGAGGATTTAACCAGCCCAGTATACGCTGTTCCCGCTTCTGTCACGCCAAGATGCAAAGGATATTCCCCTTCTGTCATCGCATAAAATTTTCTATAAGCCTCAACCATAGTTTTCACGTCTGACGATTTTATTGAAACGACAATATCTTTAAAATCGTGATTTTCAAGTAACTTAACATTTCTGTAAGCACTCTTGGCGAGAGCGTCCGGCGTCACGCCGCCGTATTCGGCGAGAATATCTTTTTCAAGAGACCCGGAATTAACGCCGACACGTATAGGAATTTTATGATTTCTCGCCGCTTTGGCGATATCTCCAAGATGCTCGGAAGCAATATTTCCAGGATTTATACGAATCTTATCGGCCCCGGCCGCTATCGCCTCTAACGCCAATTTGTAATCAAAATGTATATCCGCGACTAACGGTATTTTAAGAATATCTTTCAATTTTGAAAATCCGAAAGCAGACGCCATATCGGGAAACGCGAAACGCAAAATATCACAGCCTTCTTTTTCAAGAGACAGCGATTGTTTTTTCAATTCGTCAAAGCGAGAAAAAGGAATAGAACACATAGATTGTATCGGAATAACCCCTTCTTCCCCAATTATAACATTTCCAACCTTAACTTTTCTTTTCATCCAAAAGCCCTCTTTTTCAATATTTTTCAATATATCGGAAAGAAAATATCTTTAAACGTTATAACTATCATCAAAAGGAGAAGAAGAGCCATTCCGATAAGATGAATAACAGACTCGTATTTCTGGTTTATCGGTTTACCTCTTATAAGCTCTATTAAAAGGAATACGAAACGGCCTCCGTCAAGCGCGGGCAAAGGCAACATATTGACGACGCCAAGATTTATCGTTATAAGAGCTATAAGATACAAAATTGAGTCCCAGCCAGACCTTGCCGCCTCGGCTATAACCTCCGAAGTTCCTACGGGGCCCGAAAGATATTGAATCGAAGCTCTGCCGGTAATTAAATCACCGAAAGACTCATAAGTCAAAGTAACAAAAGAAATTGTCCTGAAAAAAGTTTCATGAACGGTATTCAAAAATGTCTTTTCTTTAGCGTAAACCTTAAAGTCAGGGTATATACTGTACATTCCTTCCGCCACTTCATAGGTCTCAAACTTGACCCCCGTAAGTTCAATTTCCTCGCCGTTTCTCAAAACCGTTATATTAACACTGTCAGAACCGTAGGTTCTTGAAAAAGCGGCGGACATATCCATATAAATATTTATTTTTTTACCGTTTACTTCTATTATCGAATCCCCGACTTCCAGTCCATATGAAGAAGAAACGGCGCCGTCATTGAACTCAGCGACGGTAGTCGACGGAAGTTGAGGGGATGAAAAGACCAAAATAGCCGTCACAATAAATCCCAAAAGGATATTCATAAACGCTCCCGCTACAACAACCGCTATTCTTATTAAAACCGGCTTTTTGGAAAACGACTCCTCTTCTTCGCTTTCTTCGTCCTCTCCTTCCATTTTGACATATCCGCCTATCGGCAAAAGTCTCAATGAATAAATGGTTTCTTTCCCTTTTTTCTTTATCAACGCCGGACCCATTCCGATGGAAAACTCGTTCACTTTAATTTTCGAGAGTTTAGCAACCGTAAAATGTCCCAGTTCATGAATGAAAATCAAAAAACCGAAGATAAGAATCGTATAAAGAATTTGCAGAAATATATCCATCTAAAACCGTCCTTAAATCAAGATTTAACTCACTTAATCATTAAATAATCAAATCGATATAAAAAAACATATTAAAATATATATTAGAATATATTAATATATTAAATTAATATTAAATTATTAAGATAAACATAAACAAGCATATTTACCCCTCAAAGGATAGTATGCTTGTTTTTTCATTTATATGTTTGAAACCGTAAAAATAGGAGATATATTCATAAGTATATATACCGCGGGAGAAGCGAACAAAACGCTGTCAAATCTATCCATTATCCCGCCGTGCCCGGGAATTAGAGATCCAAAATCTTTCACCCCGAAAGAACGCTTTATAACAGAAGCGCTTAAATCTCCTATAATCGCGAAACACGCTCCTATCGCGGCGTAAAGAACGACAAGCCAATAATTTACGACAACATCAGAATAAAAGATATCTACGGCGACACAAACACAAAGACAGGCTGTTATAGCCCCGAAGACACCGCCAAAAACTCCCTCTATCGTTTTTTTGGGACTTATTGTCGGAGTAAATTTCGCAGTACCAAACATCATACCGAAAATATACCCTCCGCTGTCCGCTCCCCAAGAAGCCAGAAAAACAAAAACTAAAAGAAAAATCCCAAATTCCATTCCCCGGATATAAACCATAGAAGTAAATAATACCGGTATTATAAGGGACATACAAAAAATCACACAGATATGCTCAAAACTGAAAGTTCTATTATAAAGAATCATAGTCATAAATAATATGACAGTTATTACGAAAAAAACAAGCAAAATATCGTTTTCCGTAATCCGAGGGACATACTGAGCAAAAGGAATAGTTATCGAAAGAATTAAAGCGAAAATTTCAAGCCAACGGCCCTCCGCGTATTTTGTAATAACAAGAACTTCATATGTGGCCATCGCGGAAATCAACGCGGCAAAAGCATTAATAACAAACGGAAACTCCGAAAACAAAAAAACCGCTATCATCAAAATCGCCAGACAAATTCCGGAAATTATTCTTTTCAGCATATAACAACACCAACTTCACACTCCGCCGAAGCGACGGGTTCTCTTATTAAAATCGATAACAGCCCTGTCAAGGTCTTCCGGAGAAAAATCCGGCCAATAAACGGGACAAGAATAATACTCAGAATACGCGGACTCCCAAAGCATAAAATTAGAAAGACGCATTTCTCCTCCCGTACGGATTATCAAATCAGGGTCAGGTTGCCCGCTGAAATACAAATACTTCTCAATATCGGCTTCCGTTATATGTTTTCCCGGATTTCGAGCAATAAAATCATTTACCGCTTTTACGATCTCACGTCTTCCTCCGTAATTCACCGCTATATTTACTATTGTGGACGGGGTACGCTCTCTGTTTAAAACTTCTATCGTATCTATTTTTTCTCTTATAGAAGGACTCAAAACAGAAGTATCGCCCAAGAAACGTATATAAAGAGATTTATAACGTTCCGTTTTTTCCGCGTAATATCTGTTTATTACCTTCTCGGCGTAAGTATCGAAAAGGGTCATCAAAGTTGAGATTTCTTCATCCGGCCTCTGCCAATTTTCTGTAGAGAAAGCGTAAAGAGATATATGTTGAAGCTTAATATCTATGGCGTAATCTATTATCTTCTCGGCTACGGCAACCCCCGCTTTATGCCCGAAACTCCTCGGCATTCCTCGTTTTTTTGCCCATCTGCCGTTTCCGTCCATAATAATAGCTATATGTCTGGGGTAAACGGGTTTTTCCGTTTCAATATTCTTTTTCTTAAACCACATAATATTATAATTCTATTATTTCTTTTTCTTTCGCCGCAACATTTCCGTCTATTGTTTTACAGAACTTATCCGTAAGCTCCTGAATATCCTTTTCCGCTTCTTTTAAATCGTCCTCTGTCAAATTACCCGCCTTTTTATCCGCCTTAAATTTTTCTATCGCGTCGCGGCGAATCGAGCGAATAGCTATTTTACTGTCTTCCCCGAGTTTTTTTACATCTTTTACAAGTTCTTTTCTTCTCTCTTCCGTGAGAGGCGGGAAAATAAGACGAAGCGTCTTCCCGTCATTTTGAGGATTTATTCCGAGATCGGAAGTCTGAATCGCCTTCTCAATATTTTTAAGAACTGACGCGTCATAAGGTTGAATAACAAGCTGACGAGCCTCAGGGCTGGAAATACTGGCAAGTTGATTTACCGGTGTGGATGCGCCGTAGTAATCCACGAATATTTTATCAAGGACCCCGGCGGAAGCTCTTCCCGCTCTTATAGATTTAAACTCATTATCAAGCGCGGCTACTGTCTTTTCCATCTTTGCTGAAATTTCCGAGTATTGATTTTTCATAACAATTCTCCTGTCAATCTAAAAAAATTATTTCTTTGTCGTTTGATATATAAGTTGATTTTATTTCATTTCCAAGAACAACGTCTTTAATCGAATCCCCTTCACCGAGGACAAAAAGCTCAGCCGGAATATTGTTATTTTTTGCTATTGAAGACGCCGCCAC
>CAJFPG010000060.1 GCA_904398665.1 Candidatus Geddesella stercoravicola
ATGGAGGTCTCGCCGTTATTATAACGGAGATTTCCTCCAAAAAAATCGGGGCGAGAAAACTTCTTGTGGGTTATCCTATCCTTCTATACGATAACGGTGTTTTTTATCGGGAGAATTTTAAAAGAGCCAAACTTGATATAAGCGATTTTTTGACGCTTTGTCGTTCGAGCGGTTATTTTAACATGAATCAAATTCAAACGGCGGTTGTCGAATATAACGGGACTGTAAGTTTTCTTCCCTCCGCTCGTTTTTCCCCTCCTACCGCGGACGATCTTTCTTTGTCCCCGAAGCAGGAGAGTCTTGTAGCTAACGTTATTTTTGACGGGGTTGTTTCCTACCAGGCGTTGAAAGAATTAGGGAAAGACGAAAAATGGCTTCAAAAACGTATCAAGGAACAGGGATATAAATCCGAAAAAGAAATTTTTCTCGGAAATTGCGACCGTGATGGAAATCTCTCGCTTTATCCTATCAGCAACGAGAAAAAAACTCTGAAAATATTGGAATAAATCAGCGTTATTCATCGATAATTCTTTTTTAATAAATTCAGTGTCTTTCGAAAATAAATTTTAAATCATTATTTTTTCAGAACAAATTTCAGATTAACGTTTTTAAAAATAAATTTAAAATTATTGAGTTTAAATTCTATTAGAAATTTTAAAACTGTCTCATTGCATAGGTTTTTTCTTTGATTTATACTTATTGTGCGGGAGGTGCTGACAATGGCAAATGAAGATAAAAAAGATTTTAATGCAATGCTGCATGATAGTAAGTCTATGCCAAAATTTCAGACGATCACAGATAAAAAAAGCATAGAGAAATATGGCGGAGACAAAATGTATATCGCACCGCCGATTGATTACGATAACGTTATGCGGCTTGTACCATACGGAAAACTACTTACTATTGGCGCGATAAGGGAATATTTTGCAAATGCAAATGGAGCTGATTTTACAGAGCCTATTACAGCAGGAATATTTATTTCGATTGTTGCGTGGGCGAGTTATCAGCGTTCTGAAGATGAAACACCATATTGGCGTACCTTAAAAGCGAAAGGAGAATTAAACGCGAAATATCCGGGCGGCATTGAGGCACAAAAAGAGAAGTTGGAAACGGAAGGACATACGATTGTCCAAAAAGGCAGAAAGAATATCAGATACTATGTTAAAGACTATGAAAATTTCCTGTTTGCGTTATAAGTGTTTTTGGAAATTGATTTTAATATCTTGATTTTCTAAACAAAATCTCTTATAATGTGAGCCAGAACATATTGCTATTATCCGCAGTTTCAGAGCCAGTGTTATCAAAGCCGATAACAAATTGATAACATTAGCTCATATAGGCAGGATAATATGGATATATCAAATAATCAAAAGAACTACAGACACGGCAGAGAATAATCTCTAAACAAAATTGATTAGTATTTATCGTTTCCAGAATAAATTTCAAATTATTATTTTCTCAGAGCAAATTTAAGAGTTGTTGTCGGGTAAATATTGGTTTTTGTTTTTCTCGAAAAAACAGATCAGAAAAAATATAAATCGAAATCGGTTATGAAAAAGATATTCGGTTTTTTGTTTTTGAGGCTTGATTTCTTTGGAAAATTAAAGACAAAAAATATATTTTTTTATTTTATTATGATTCGGCGACACGGATTTTTCCTGTTAGCGATTATTTTTTACTTAAAAAGCTTTTTAAGTTTTTCTTGACCTTAAATTACTTCGCTGTCTTTACTTATAAAATGAGCCTCAGTGATAAACGGTTTTTCACGATTTTTATATTTTGAAATTGAAGTTTTGTGTTTGTTTTTTTTGAAATTGTTTTAAATTTTACCGAAATGTTTACCGAAAAGGATTTTTTATAGAAGTCTCTCTTTGTCGCGGGACTTCTGTTTTTATGTCTATTTTTCGGGAAATTAAGCGGTATTTTCTTTTTTCTCAAAGAAAAGAAAACTATCGGAAGCCTCTCGGGAGAAGTTTATTTTATGATTTCGAGGTTATTCTTCGCGGGGCCAAGGTCTTTTATTTCGAGGAATCGATATAGAAATTTTTCGTTACGCGATAATGTTAACAAATTTTCGGCAATTTTATAACCGTCAAATTTTCAAAAAAATTAAAATCAGAATGAAACAAACAGAAAATTAAAAGAGAAAATGTTTATTTTGCGTTTTATAATGATTGTTTCATGAAAAATTTTCATGGGAAAATTTTTGGACGTTTTGATTTTAAGTTTTGATTTTAATATGAAATTGGATATAAAGGCGAATATTTTTTATTATTTTATATCTTTTATTTTTATATTTTAAGTTGTATAAAAGATTCATGCGGAGTTTTTTTAAGAGGCTCTTAAAAAATGATTTAATAAAGTTCTATTTTTCGGATTTTCAGAGGAAAACGGAAAGAAATTCTGTTATTACAAAAAATTTTTGAGTAAAAATTGAAAATTAAAATATTTCGGGACGAAATTCAAAGGTTGCCGAAAGATATTTCTACAAAATAAAAGATATTCATCAGAATAAAGGGGAGGGGGAGTTTAAGCTCTCTTCTTTTCCTCTTCCCGCGTCTTTCCAAAAAAGCGGACGAATATTATCTCCACGAAAAAAAAGTCTCCCCGATAAAGGGGAGACTTTTTTATAATCAATTAGTTAAGTTCCGCAAAATATTTGATAGTTCTTACCATCTGGCTGGTGTAAGAATTCTCGTTGTCGTACCAAGAAACGACTTGAACCTCATAAAGATCGTCGGCTATCTGGCAAACCATTGTTTGTGTCGCGTCGAACAAAGAGCCGTATCTCATGCCGATAACGTCGGAGGAGACAATCGGATCCTCGTTATATCCGAAAGATTCGGAAGCCGCCGCTTTCATCGCCGCGTTGATTCCCTCTTTCGTAATATCCTTGCCTTTTACTACCGCGGTAAGAATAGTCGTTGAGCCTGTCGGAACAGGAACACGTTGCGCCGAACCGATAAGTTTACCGTTAAGCTCGGGAATTACAAGTCCTATCGCTTTCGCGGCTCCGGTGGAGTTAGGAACGATATTTGCCGCTCCCGCTCTGGCGCGTCTCATATCGCCTTTTCTGTGCGGTCCGTCGAGAATCATCTGATCTCCCGTATAGGCGTGAATGGTAGACATTATTCCGCTCTGAATGGGAGCGTAGTCGTTGAGGGCTTTCGCCATCGGGGCGAGGCAGTTAGTGGTGCAGGACGCCGCCGAGATAATTTGGTCGTCCGCGGTGAGGGTCTTTTCGTTGACCGAGAACACTATTGTTTTGAGGTCGTTTCCTGCGGGCGCAGAGATAACTACTTTTTTGGCCCCCGCGTTTATATGAGCCATAGATTTATCTTTGGAGCAATAAAAACCGGTGCATTCGAGAACGACGTCGACTCCTATTTCTCCCCAGGGAAGTTTTGAAGCGTCGGCTTCTTTGTATATGGTGAGAGTTTTGCCGTCCACAGTTATCGTATTAGCCTCGTCGTCAGCGGAAACCGTATGAAGGTTCTCTCCTATTTTTCCGCAATATCCGCCCTGAGCGGTATCATATTTGAGAAGATTCGCGAGCATGGAGGGTTTAGTGAGGTCGTTTATCGCGACTACATCATATCCCTGAGCCCCGAACATCTGACGGAACGCCAGACGACCGATACGGCCGAAGCCGTTGATAGCTACTTTTACTGACATTGTGTTTAATCCTCCTGAAATTTGTATTTTATTGATTTTTACTTACCTTTAATATTGTATCTCAAATCACAATATTATTCAATGGCGAATCATTGAACAAACAACGAAATTTATATTACAAATTTTAAACAGCGGCGTTTTCTCCCTCTGATATTTAATCGAGGCAAAGGAATCTGGAATACAGAAAGATACGGCTTGTCTCGAAGGCGGAAGTCGTCGTGGTTTGACGGAGGATAATTTTAAGCGGGCGGGACATAAAGAAAGAGTAGAGGCGAAAAATAAAGAAAAATAAAAAAAATAAAAAAAAAAAATAAAGAAAAATAAAAAAATAAAATTTATCTTACTGTTTTACCTTACAGCGGCTTTTACGGATTCTCTTTCAACTCCTAAAACGGACTCGTATAAAGAGACGAGACGTTTTCCGGCGTTTTCTATCGAGCGTTCTTCCGCGACGGAAAACGCCTTCTCGGTAAGGTTTGGGAGTTTGTTTTCAAGGATTCCCTTGATTTTTTCCTCAAATTCATCGAGAGATTTCGCTTTGTAAACGTTTTCCCCGTCGGCGAGCCATTTTTCGTAAATAGGAATATCCCTTATAAGTAACGGGGTTTTCATTGCTAAACTTTCAAGCAGAACTATCCCCTCGGTTTCCTCGTGACTCATAAATAAAAACAGATCGCAGCCGCTGTAAGCTTCCTTCATTTCGTCGCGTGATATGTAACCCGGGAAAAAGAGGTTCGGAAGTTTAGTTTTTACCGCTTCCCTGATTTTTTTCGGCACCGCTTTAAGATTTGTGTACCCAAACCATATAAATTTGTATTCCGGCATTCTTTTCGCCATTTCGACAAAATCGGGAAGTCCCTTCCTCTCAATGTATAAACCCGCGGAGATAACGACCTTTTCTCCATCTTTTATTCCGTATTTTTCGCGGAATCTTTTACCAGCGGCCTCGTCCTTTTTAAAATAGTCGAGATCTATTCCGTTTGAAACGGAAAAAATTTCTCTTTTCAGGTGGTAATTTTCAAGAAGAGATTTAGAATATTCGGTCGGGGTAAGAATAATGTCCCCTCTGTTATAGCATCGTGAAATCCAAAACTTGAAAAGAGGCGCCAAAAGATTCGAACCTATAAAGGAATGACAGAAGTCTTCTTTTGTGGAATGGGCGTGATAAACGACCTTTTTCCCTTTCGCTTTCGCTCTCAACGCCATGATAAACGACGTGAGGAAAATAGTATTTATATGACAAATATCGTAATCGTCTTTCGGATCTGTCGTATACTCTATGCCGTTTTTTTCAAGCGCTCTTTTTTGATGATAAATGGCGCGACCGACGCCGCTCCCTTCTACCCAGCTCTGATGGCTGGAAAAGAGCAGAATTTTCATAATAATATCTCCCTTCTCAGGTAAACAAATGAATCGCGGCCTGAATTATGAAATCGAGACTGTAAGTGTAAATAAGTATTGTCGCGGGTTTCGCGAGGCAGATTATGATAAAGTATTTTTTCAAAGACATTTTTGAAAGTCCCGCGAGATAGCAAATAAAGTCGGCGGGAGTGAATGGCACCGCCGAGGTGATAATAAACATTTTGTCAAATCGTTTCGGGTCGTCGAGAAACTTTATATATTTATCCCAATTTTTTTTGGATGCTATCGCTCGAACAAGAGGATACCCGTATCTTTTAGAGAGAAGGAAAGCTACGACCGACCCCGCGATTATCCCGACGTAGTTATATACGAATCCCATTACGTCCCCGAAAAAAATTACGGCGGCGACGCACCCTATCGAGCCCGGGATAATTGGGATTACAACTTGAACCGCCTGTATTATAGTGAATACGAGCGGCGCCCAAATTCCGCAAGCGGAAAGAAAATCACCGAGGACTTCTTCGTCGGTAAAAATCCCGACTTTGACTCCCCATATTATTAACGCCACCGTAACGATAAGTCCTACTATTGACGATATTTTCAGAAAATTTTTTACAAATTTTGTTTTCTTTTCGGAAAAGGGTTTTGTCATATTTATCCTTTCGGTCCGGATTTGTTTTTTCACGGTATCCGCCTTCACTGAGCGGAGAAAAGCCCGGGCTTTTGCAGATTATGATAATTATACACCATAAACGGAAAAAAATCAATAGATTTTAATAAATAAGCTTATCTAACGCCGCTATTTTCGAAAAGAAAAAAAAGAAAATCGAGGAAAAAAAAAGAAAATTACGGAAGTAACGGTCTTATTTGGTCGAAATTGATTAAGATCGGTGGCTCGAAAATAGAGGGAAAAAATAGATATTAACAGGGAATAAAAAATAAATATTAATTGTTAAAAACGGAAGCTGCCAGAAACTATTAGTAACTCAAATGAATTAATAGTTAAAACAAAGATTAATAAAAATGTAATTAGAAGATTAATAAAATTATAAATATAAAAAATAAATAAAAACGAAAATATAAACGTAATCGAGAAAATAATAAAAAAAAATATTAAAAATAAATATAAATTTGAAAATAAAATAATATAAAAACGAATATAAATAATTTTTTTATGAGACAGAAACAGAAGTATTATTTTTTATAAATAAAAGGAATCTGATATTTGTATACAATGAATGCGGATTGTTTATTGGTTTTCGATTTTCTCAAAGAAAGAACCGAGAAAAAACTTTGGTATTGAGATAATCGCTTTTGTTTTTGTGATTGTTTATTGGTTTTTGATTGTCTCAAAAAAAGACAGAGAAAAATGTTGGTTTTGAGATAATCGTTTTTGTTATTATTTTTTTATTTTCCGATTTTCTCAAAGAAAAAAACGTTAGTTTTCGAAATAATCATTTTTGTTTTTGCTATTTTTGCTATTGTTTATTTTTTTAATTTTTCTCCGTTTCTATCATTTATTTCTATCGTTTGTTTTTATTTTCCTTTATATTTCTTAATATTTATTAATATTTATTTTATCGCTTAAAATATTAACGATAAGAACAATGCCAAGATAAGTAATAATTTTTAAGCATACTACTGTACTAATACAATAATATCATATAAATTTGTATTTGTCAATACCTTTTTAACTGTTTTTTTATTTTTTAAGTAAGTTTAGATTTTCTATTGGATTTTTTGGAAATAGTTTGCAAATAATAAATTTTTTTGATTTAATAGTCGGAAGAATTGGAAGAATTGGAAGAATTTTCAAAATATTTTTTTGTTAATTTTATTTTTAACTTTATTGTATTTGTTTTTATTATATCTAAATTATATCTAAATAATATTTATTATTATATCTGTTATTTGTTATTTGATGTTTGGATGTTTGTCTCTCGGTTTAATTTCGCATGCTTTGTTTTGCTTAATTTATTTAATTTATACGAAAGTCTCGTTATCGTTTTTCGCGAAAGGCGTTATCGTTTTTCTCGATATAAGATCCCGTATTATTTCCCCCGCCATCAGAAGTCCCGCCGTGGGAGGACAAAAGGAAACACTTCCGGGTATTCGTTTATTCTCTCTGGCGTTTTCTTCCCCGCTCTCTTTCGGGATAATAGGCTCCTCGTTTGACCAGAGGACTTTCAGCGATGGAATTCCTCTTTTCCTCAGTTCTTTTCTTATGACTTTTGCGAGAGGACAGACAGAAGTCTTATAAATATCGGAGATTTGGAAGTTTTCCGGATAAATTTTGTTTCCCGTTCCCATTGAGGAGATTATCGGTATGTTTTTTTCGACGCATATTTCAATAAGACGAAGTTTTGAGGCTACGTTGTCTATCGCGTCCGCGACATAATCAAATGTTGAAAAATCTATTTTCGTCTCGGTTTTTTCGCTGAAATAAAGGTCTGTCGGATGTGTTTTTATTTCGGGATTTATGTCTTCGAGAATCTTTTTCGCGACGTCGACCTTCTTTTTCCCGACAGTGCTCTCAAACGCGAAAGCCTGGCGGTTTATGTTCGAGCGGGATACGGCGTCGCCGTCTATTAAGGTTATTTCTCCGACTCCTCCTCGTGCAAGAGCAATGGCGAGACTTCCCCCGACACCACCTATTCCGAAAACGGCGACATGACTTTTCGCAAGGGTTTTTAACGCCTCTTTTCCTAAAATAAGTTCCGTTCGTGAAAATCTGTTTTCCATTTCTCTTCTCCTTCATTTCAAGCTTTTTTAAGATAAACCGAGAACGCTTGACCTCTTCGGTCTCTTCGTGTTTTGTCGAGTTCCTTGTCTTTAAGTATTTAATTTTATAATCGATTTATTACGTACGCGGTTAGTTTTGCGGAGATATAGGTTTTATTTCAATAGTTTCCTTTTCGCTATTTCGTCTATTTAGCCGTCGTGAAAGAAAATCTCGCCTGATATCCCGCGGTGTCCGCTCTTTCCGGGACTTCGATAAAGATAAAAATATCCTCCGCTTTCCCTACGTTGAGGGCATATGTTTTTTCTCCCGTTATTATTTCGTCGATAACCGTGTCTTCATAAATATAATCTTCTGTTATAATTAAACGATAAACGCCCGTTCCGCCCTCTGGTCTTACGGATATTTGTACTTGCCCTTTTTCGGGACGAAAGTCCGAACTTAACGGAATATACGCTTTTCTCTCCTCTTTTCCCCAGCTCGCCGTTTCCGTTGTCTCTCCCGTGACAGAGATGTCGCAACTCAGGAAAGGATAAGTTTTAAAGTCGCCGAATTCTTCCGCCGTATATTCGCGACTGTGAGCGGAGAAAAGATTGTTGTCTTCCGAGATAAAGAAAAAGTCTCTTGCGTCAAGATCCGCAAATGTCGGGTCGAAGTTATAATATTCCTCTCCGAGCTTTATTTGCGTCCACGCGTGATTTGTATCTTTGGTCCCAAGAGTATACGGAACGCCTCCGACGCTGTATGATTCGAGTCCCAACGCTCTGGTCATGACCATAAAAAGGGCGGCGTAATCGTCGCAAACCCCGATTCCCGTCGTCGCGAGCTGATACGCCGACATAACGACACCCAGGTCATAGTCGGAAATATAACTTTCCGTGTTCGGAGGAAGCGACGGGGTTCCCGGAGCATAGTCGGCGAATTCTACAAGATACCCATAACAAGCCGCTACTTTATCGGCGATAGTCATTTCTTCGGTAAAAATCTCGGAGAAAATTCTTTCGATTGCCTCGTCGAGCTCTTTGCAGCCCGTTTTCATAGGGGATAGATTGGCGGTGTTTATAAGTTCTCTTTTTTCTGCGGCGATTTCCGTTTTTCTTTCGTCGGAAAGGTCAAAAATATCCCGAGTGATAAGCTGTTCGAAAGAGGGAAGAGGCTTTTGTTGAGGCTCTGGTTTTTCTTCGTCGAAAACTCCTGGCTCTTCCGGAGAATCACGTTCGTCCGGAGAGTCGCTTTCTTCCGGAGAGTCTCTTTCTTCCGGAGCGTCATTTCCTTCCGAAAACGGAATTTCCTCTTCTCTTTCGCTTTCTTCTTGTTGAAGGTTGCCGCATGCCGAGAAAAATGACAGAGCGATTATCGATATTAGTATTAAGAGAAATGTCAAGAGCGTCGCGTGTTTGATTTTTTTTATCCTTTTTATGTTTATGTTTTTTTCGACTGCCTTCGTTCTTGTTCTCATGGTATATTCCCCCGATCATTCTGGTTTTTATCATCAGGCTGAAAACGCTCGAATATATGAAACAAGCATGTTCAAAATTATACGGAATGTGCGGAAGGCGAGAAATATATGAAATTATGCGAAATATGAAAAATATACGGAATTATGAAATTATGAAATATGGGGAAGCCGTGAAATACACGGGATATTCGGATATGAAAAAAATCCGACTCACGCATGAGAGATACTTTCAGTTCTTTTATACTTTTACTTTTATATGAGTGATATTTTCAATTCTTTTATCTGTATTTATTTTACGGGTTCGGGTTTTCGGAACCGTCATGCTTATTTTTTTGTTTCTCGTCACGTATTTTCGGTATTTTATTCTTTTTCGGACATTCGGATACGGATACGCGTTTTGTCCGCGCCGTGACCCGTAATGAAATTACGGAGGATTCGACGCCCATTAACGACGTTTTGTCATTATTGTTTTTTTATGTTTCGTAAGCTGTTTCGTAATATTATTTTGTATTATTATAATATCATATACGCTTTTCTATGTCAATTTGAAACGGTATTTTTTTCTTCGCGGTTATTTGATTGACAATCCGGGCTGTTTTTGATATAATTTAATAGTTAAAATAAAATAGTCATTAAATAGTCATGATTATGACCGCCGTTTCGGCGAGAAAGGGGAAAAGAAAGATGAAGACCGTTACCGAAAAACTCGGGGAGATTGTCGCCGAGGCTTTTGAGGCTTGCGGATATGACGGAAAACTCGGCACCGTCTCGATTTCGGACAGGGAGGATCTGTGCCAGTTTCAGTGTAACGGAGCGTTTGACGGGGCTAAATTATATAAAAAACCTCCTTTTGTTATCGCGGGGGAGGTCGTCGATATTCTTCTGAAAAACAATATATTTAAAAAAGCGGAAGTCGCCAAACCGGGGTTCATAAATCTCACTCTTTCGGATGAGTACGTTTCAAAACTTCTTTCGGAGATTTCGGAAGATAAATATTTATCCGTTCCCCAAACGGGCGGAGGCGCGACGGTTGTCGTCGATTACGGAGGTCCGAACGTCGCTAAACCTCTTCATATAGGGCATCTTCGCTCGGCTATAATAGGGGAATCGATAAAAAGACTCGCGAAAGCGGCGGGATATAACGCCGTAGGAGACATACATCTGGGAGATTGGGGCTTGCAGATAGGACTTGTTATAACCGAGCTTTCGAAAAGGTTCCCGCGAGAGAGATGCTTCGCCGATGATTTTTCCCCCGGCAAGGACAGCGTTTTGACTCTTGACGTTGACATGTTAAGCGAGGTGTACCCTCTCGCGAGCAAAAAGAGCAAAGAGGACGAGGAATATAAAGCGGAGGCTCAGAGAGCCACTTTCGAGCTTCAAAACGGCAGAGCGGGATATGTCGCTCTTTGGAAAGAAATAATGAGAGTTTCGATTCCGGACCTTAAAAAAAACTATGACCGACTGAACGTAAGTTTTGAGTATTGGTACGGGGAGAGCGACGCCGATAAATACGTCGGGGAGCTTGTCGATATTTTAAAAGAAAAAAATCTTTTAAAACAGAGCGAGGGCGCTCTTATCGTCGATTTGGAGGAGGAGGACGATAAATCGCCGATAGCTCCCATTATAATCAAGAAGTCGGATAATTCCAACCTTTATTCCACGACCGATCTGGCGACTATTATTCAGAGAGAAAAAGATTTTTCACCGTCGGGGATCTGGTATGTCGTCGACACCCGTCAGGAACTGCATTTTACTCAGGTTTTCCGCTGCGCGAAAAAAGCGGGCCTTACTTCCGCAAAGACGGAATTTTTGGGATTCGGAACCATGAACGGCAAAGACGGAAAGCCGTATAAGACCCGAGAAGGCGGCGTAATGAGACTTGAAGATTTGTTGACGACCGCTAAAAACGCCGCGAAAGACAAACTGAACGCTTCCGCTTATCTTTCCGACGCGTCGGAAGAGGAAAAAGACTCTGTCGCCGAGAAGGTGGGGATAGCGGCGATCAAGTTCGGGGATCTTATCAATCATAGGTCTAAGAATTATATTTTCGATCTCGATAAATTTCTTTCTTTTGAGGGAAAAACCGGGACGTATATCCTTTATACCGTAACGAGAATAAATTCGATACTTAAAAAGACGGAGACGGATTACGACGCCAAACCATCGCTTTTCCGCCTTTATTCCGACAGCGAAAGAGAACTTGCCCTGAAAATACTTTTGTCGGGAGAGCGTTTTAAGACGGCGCTCGCGGAGAGGGCTCCGAATAATATCTGCGACAGCGTCTATCAGATAGCTTCGGCGTTTTCGAAATTTTATCATGATAATAAAATAATAGACGAAAAGAATGAGGAGAAAAAAAACGCGTGGCTGTCGCTTTGCCTTTTGACCAGAAAGATGATTTTAAAGCATCTCGATCTCCTCGCGATAGATTCGGTTGAGAATATGTAAAAAAAGAGAGGCGCGCTTGTCTCTCGCCGAATAAATGTTTTGCATTCAGAAAAACGGTGTTATTTTTTGGAGAAATATTTCCTTTTGCGAGAACCGGATACAAAAGACCTTGACTTTTTATATGAACTATATCGAAATGATACAGTAAGCGAAAGGCATATCTATTGGATATGCCTTTCGCTACAAGTCAATTATACATCCTTATTAAGTCGGACCCTCTCTCTTTTGTCTTTTTTATAAATTTTTATAAAAATCCGTTTTGTGAAAAGCTTCGGAGGCTTTACGGGAAAATTTTTCAGAGATCGACTTCTTTCGGAAAGAAATCGCGAGGCTGAAAGATTTTTTCGTGAAATATCCGAAAATCCGAAGGCCTCGGGGGAGTCGAAAAATTTCGAAAAGGAGCGGTTTTATGCGAATATCGATAAGAGAATGGAAAAAAAGCGACGCCGGGGAATTGGCGGCGGCTTTGAATAATAAAAAGATTTTGGATAATTTGAGAGACGGTATCCCGTATCCTTATACCGAGAAAGACGCGGAAGAATTTATTTTCTCGACTCTGGGGGCGGAAAAGGACAGTCAGTATTCCCGAGCGATTACGGCGGACGGGAAAGTTATAGGCAGCGTCGGAGTTTTTCGTAAAGATAATATTCACCGAAGAACGGCGGAGATCGGATATTATATAGCGGAGGAATATTGGGGTTTGGGGATAATGACCGAAGTTGTAAGAAAAATATGCGGTTATGTTTTTGAGAACACCGATATAATTCGGATATTCGCCGAGCCGTTTTCTTATAACACGGCTTCTTGCCGTGTCTTGGAGAAGGCGGGGTTTGAGTTTGAGGGAACATTGAGAAAAAACGCCGAAAAAAACGGCAAAATATTGGATATGAAAATGTATTCGCTTATAAAGAAGTCGCCGATGTCCCCCGCCTCTAAGGCGGCGGGTTCCATTCAGACGTTCAGCGGGGGACCTAATCCCTAACCGAACGGCTGAGAAGCAAAGCTCCCCGGCGCGGTCGCGATCGTCGCGGCGTGATTAAGCGAGCTTATCACGCTTTGCGCCGATTAAAAAACAATCAAACTAAAATACTTTTACTTTTGAGGAGAAAAAATGATAGATTTTGATTATATTGAACAAACGGTCATTCCTCGGCTTAACGGCGGCGAGGGAGAGACAATGGCGAGAATTTTGGGACGAAAAAGTAAAAATCATGTTGTCGACTTTGGAAAAAGGCTGTTCTATCGGGCATCATATACATAAAACGAGCAGCGAGATTATTTATGTGATTGAGGGAGAGGCGAAATGTGTTTTAGACGGAAAAGAGGAAATTGTCCGGGCGGGACAGTGCCATTATTGCCCGAAAGGGGCTTGTCATTCTCTCAGAAACGACAGTGAGGAAATTTTGGTAATGTTCGATGTCGTTTCGGAGCAATAAAATTCGGAGCAATAGAATTCGGAGCAATAGAATTCGGAGCGATAGAATTCGGAGCGATAGAATTCGGAGTGATAAAATACAGAACGGGAGGTTGTTCATTGCCTGTCACGGCTCTTGGTTTTCGGGAGGCGCGAATCAACGGGGAGAAGACTATGGAAGAGAAGTTTAAAGAAGAGAAAGTCCGCGGGCGCGGGACAGAGAATATCGATGAAGAAGAAAATGTCAAAGGAGAAGAGGATACCGACGAAGAAGGCCTCAACGGAGAAGAAGGTATCAGCAAAGAAGAAGATATCAACGGAGAAAAGGGTATCAATAGAGAAGAAAATATCAACGGAGAAAGGGGTATTAATAAAGAAGAAAATATCAATGGAAAGGGTATCAACAGAGAAGAAAATACTGACAGAGAGGGAAATATAAACCGTGAGGGAACCGTTGAGACGGTTTTCGGCGGCTATTTTCTCATGTGCGAGAGAAAATGGGTTTATCATATATTGATTGTCGTCGCGGGGTTTTTCGGAGCGTATACATACTTGCTGCGAGGAAATATTTTTTGCAACGCCCAGACCGGAAACGTTGTTCTGATGGGATTGGCTCTCGGCGAGGGAAACTGGGGAGAGGCGGTTTATTATCTGATTCCTATTTTTTCGTATTTGGCGGGTGCTTTCGTTTCCGAACTGTTTCCCAACACTGTAAAGCGTTATCTTCCGATACGGTGGGACACTTTGCTGATAGCGATAGAAATGGCGGCGGTGATTGTTTTAGGTTTTCTGCCCGAATCCGCTCCCGTGCAGATTTCTCAGGTGACGATAAATTTTATCGCGTCTATGCAGTATAACACTTTCCGTCAAGCGGAGGGGATACCGATGGCGACTACTTTCGCGACTAATCATATAAGGCAGATAGGAGTCGGTCTCGCGAAGGAAGTCAGACATTTTCGGGAGAGAAATAAATCTCACAGACCAAAGCTGTTGCAGCATTTTGAGATGTTGATATATTTTTTGTTGGGAGCTGTCGTGGGAACGATTTTTTGCGAATTGCTCGTCGGCAAAGCGATTTGGATCACGTTGATCCCTCTCGGGATAATTCTCGCCGCTTTTCTGAGAGCGGATTTGTCGGAGGAAAAAAATATGATGGAAAGAAAGCCCTCCGGACATTAGAAAACGGTTCGGCGGTTCGGTTGACCGTTTTGAGATTTTTTGAGATCTTCTTATAAAACTCTATAAAAAAATGTCGAAGTGTCGATTAATATAGTATTGTTTTAATAAAACACGAGTGACGGCATCGAGGTTTTTAAAAAAGTTTTTATTTTTACATATTTTGGAGAGCGTTTTTAGAAAAACAGAGCGTGAGGCGATAGGTGTTTCTTAATTTTCTTTTTATTTCACGGTTCTTTGATAGGCGTTATTTTTAAGAGAGAAGAGAATGACGGCAGGTATGTCTTCAAAAGGTCCTTTATCTCGGCGTTTTTTTTAGATTGTTGGGAAAACAGAGCGTGAGGTTGGGACATGTTGTCCCCAATTCTTTTTTATCTCTCCTTTTTTGTCTCACAATTCTTTTATGAGCGTTATTAAAAGAAACAAAGAAAGGCTGAGGCGAGTGGCGCTTTGAAAATTTCTTATTTTACCGCGTTTTCTTCGGCGATTTTTCGCGCGGTGTTTTTGTTTTTTCGCCCGCGGGGGAGTCCGCTTTCTTGACATTATTTTTTTCGACTGCTATAATAGAAATATCTTTCGTTTATACGGAAGATACTCGCGGGGGAGAAAAAGGACTTTGTCGCTTTTCCCCGCGGGAACCAACGCTGAGGATTGCTATTAAAGGAGATAGGTATGGAAAATTTTAAGAGAGATTTTGAGCTGATTTTGAAATCGGATTTCGGCCGAGAGGTCGGCGAGGCTTCGGTAAAGGAGCTTTATAACGCCGTTTCTAAGGCGGTTATGCTTGACATATACGACGATTGGAGAAAGAGCCGCGAGAGCGGCGAGCGTCGCTGCGGATATATGTCGGCGGAGTTTTTGATAGGAAGAATGATTTATTCGAATCTTTTAAATCTCGGCGTTACCGACGAGGTTAGGAAAACGCTTGAAGAAAAGGGCATAAATATAGATATATTCGAGGAAGTGGACGACGCGGCTCTCGGAAACGGGGGGTTGGGACGGCTTGCCGCGTGTTATCTCGATTCGGGGGCTACCGAGGGACTTAATCTCGACGGTTACGGACTTCGGTATCGTTACGGGCTTTTCAAGCAGAGCTTTAAGGACGGCTTCCAGAGCGAGGAAGGAGATTGCTGGCTGAATTGGGGGGATCCTTGGAGTATTCGTAAGGAGAGCGAGACGGTGAAAGTCTCTTTTGCCGACGAGACGGTTTTGGCGGTGCCTTACGATATGCCGGTTATCGGTTATAGAAATCGGAAAGTGAATACTTTAAGGCTTTGGCAGAGCGAGCCGGAAAAGCCGTTTGATTTCGGTCTTTTTAACGATATGCAGACCGACCGGCTTTCTGTCGAAACGTATAAAGCCATGAATATCACGAACGTGCTGTACCCCAACGACGGCAAATACGAGGGAAAGATGCTTCGTCTCAGGCAGCAGTATTTTCTGGCGAGCGCCACATTGCAGGACATTCTTTCCAAATTTAAAAGGACGGGCAGGCCCCTGGAAACTCTCGACGAGTTTATTTGCTTGCAGCTGAACGACACTCATCCCGTCGTCGCGATTCCGGAACTTTTGCGGTTACTTGAAAACGAGGGGCTTGATTTTGAGAAAGCGTTCTCGGTCTGCCGAAAGGTTTTCAATTTTACAAATCACACTATAATGAGCGAAGCTCTCGAAAAATGGGAAGAGAGAGCGTTTAGGGAACTTTTGCCCTCGGTCTGGGAGGAAATTGTCAAGCTTCAGGTCAGAATTGAGAACGAGGGGCTTGACCGAAACAAATATTTCATTTTGCGTGACGGTATGATTCATATGGCGAATTTGGCGATATATGTCTCCTCGAAGGTGAACGGGGTGGCAAAGATTCATACGGAGATACTGAAAGAGAACACGTTTAGGGATTGGTACTCTCTTTTCCCCGAGAAGTTCGTCAATATAACCAACGGAGTGACTCCCCGCCGCTGGCTGATGCTGAATAACCCGAGGCTTTGCGGAGCTGTTTCCGAAAGGATAGGCGAGGGGTGGAAAAAGGATCTTCGGGAGTTGTCAAAACTCTCGGGTTTCGCTTCCGATCCTGATTTTATAAGCGTTTTCAGGGAGATAAGAAAAGAGAATAAGGAAAGGCTCGCCGCCGATATCGAGAGGAGCGAGGAGGTCTTTATTCCCTCGGATTTCATTTTTGACGTTCAGGTAAAGAGACTTCATGAATATAAGCGGCAGCTTTTGAACGCTTTTTCGATTCTTTATATTTATTACGAGCTTAAAGAAGGTCGGCTTCCGGAATTTAAACCGACGGCGTTCATTTTCGGGGCGAAAGCGGCGCCCGGGTACTATAACGCCAAAGCGGTGATAAAGTTCATAAACGAGATAGCTAAACTCGTGAACGGCGATTCTGACACTAACGATCGCTTGAAGGTGGTTTTCGTTCAAAATTACAACGTTTCTTACGCCGAGAAGATCGTCTGCGCCGCCGACGTTTCGGAACAGATTTCAATGGCGGGAATGGAAGCGAGCGGAACGGGCAATATGAAGCTGATGATGAACGGGACCGTGACGCTCGGAACGATGGACGGAGCGAATGTCGAGATATGCGAGGAGGCGGGAAAAGAGAACAATTATATTTTCGGGGCGTCGGTCGAGGAGGTTTCGAGAGTCAAACAATGCTATAACCCGAGAGCTCTTTACGACAATAACCCGAAACTCAAAAGAGTCGTCGATACCCTTGTGAACGGGACTTTCAACGATAACGGAAGCGGAATGCTTTCGAATTTGTATAATTCTCTCGTCACTTATAATAATCCCGATTGTTACCTTGTTCTTTATGATTTCGAAAGTTATGTCGAAGAAAAGCTGAAACTTAATCGGGAATACGGGAGCGACGCTTTTTGGACGAAAAGCATTATGAATATGGCGGGCTCGGGAAAATTTTCCTCCGACCGCTCTGTTCGAGAGTATTCCGAATTGATATGGAATTTGGACTGATATTTGAGCTTTAAATCCTGTTAATATGGAATTTAGATTGATATTAGAGTTTTGACTCCTATTAATATGAGATTTGGGCTGATATTTGCTTTAAATCCTGTTGATATGGGGGTTAGTCCGATATTCGAACCTTTAAGTTCTATTTTTGAGAGATATAAAGACCCGCCTATATAGGCGGGTCCTCTTTTAGGAAAAAAAGACGGCGTTATTTTTAAGATAGCGGGGTTTTTCGTGTTTTTTTCGGTTCTGTTCGCCAAATTGTGAAATTATCTTAAAATTATCGGGCGAATACTTGCGTTTGTCATCAAATATGCTATAATCTTATCAAGATAGATAGGAGCTTTGTTTGTCCCCCGGAAGGGGATGAAAAAGTTCTGTGGCTTGTAAGCTTTGCGCGAGTCGAGGAAGGTCTTGGATCCAGCCTTCCTCGATTTCGCTTATATAAGAAAATTTATTTTTTTGTTGAAATAATTCGTCGAGGAACAGTAGTTTTATTATCTGAAACTTTTTTACAATCCTTTAAAATCAACGGAAAAATTATTTATCTAACGGACAGCGTCACGCCGAGAGTTTCGGCGTGGAGAATACCCGCCAAAGGCGGTTTCTTCTCCTTTTAAACCTCTGTCTCTGACAGAGGTTTATATCTTTTCAGAGCTTCTAGCCAAAAGGATTTCTTTACTTTCTAAATCTCTATCACAGACAGAGGTTTATATCTTTTCCGAGCTTCTCACCAAAAGTGGTTTCTTTTTTTCCCGAGAGCGGAGAAATCTTTTTGTAGCTTTTACAAACAGCCCTCTCTTTTTCTCTCAAACCTCTGTCTCTGACAGAGGTTTGGCTTTTTCCATGCCTTTCTCGGGGGGGCTGTCTTGTCTTGAAAATAAAGCGAAGAGCCGAAAAATCTCGTTCTTTTTATTTTTAAAGCTCGTTTCTCGCCATGTCTTCGAAAGTCTCTCTTCTGACGGCGAGTTTTTCTCCTCCGTCCTCCGAGAGAAGAACTATCGGCGGTTTCGGTATCCTGTTATAATGCGACGCCATCGAGTAGTTATACGCTCCCGTCGTCAGAACGGCGAGAATGTCTCCTCTTTTCGGGGAGGGAAGCGGCACGTTTTCCTGTATAAGGTCCCCGCTTTCGCAGCAGCGGCCGGCGACGGTATATTCCCCGTCAGCTTTTTCCGTCGGTCTGTTCGCGAGAAGCACGGTATACTCCGATTGATACAGGGCGTAACGCGGATTGTCGGTCATTCCTCCGTCTATAGAAACGTAATTTTTAAATCCGGGTATCCTTTTCACCCCGCCGACCCCGTAAAGAGTCATTCCGCTGTCAGCGACGATACTTCTTCCGGGCTCCATCAATATTTTAGGCATTTTTACCCCGAGACGCCCGCTCATCTCTGAAAGCGTTTTCCCTATTCCGGCGATATTCGCCGAGTAATCTATCGTCGGCTGGCTTTCGACATATCTCACGCCCATTCCGCCCCCGAGATTGAGTTCTTCCGTCTCGTACCCGAACTCGGTTTTCATTTCCGCTATGAATTTGAACATTATCTCGGCGGCGTCCACAAACGGCTTGTATTCGAATATCTGCGAGCCTATATGACAGTGAAATCCCGCCAGTCGGATATTCGGAAGAGAGAGGGCGAGTTTGACGAAATCCTTGGCTTGTCCCGTCTCTATGGCGACCCCGAATTTGGAGTCCACTTTTCCCGTGGAAATAGCGGCGTGGGTGTGCGGGTCTATTCCGGGAGTCAGTCTTAAAAGGACTTTTTGCTTCCTTCCCTGTCTGCCGGCCTCCTCGTTAAGGGCGGTTATTTCCTCGATATTGTCGCAAATAAAGCAGCCGATTTTCTCGCTCACTCCGAGCCTGATATCCTCGTCGGTCTTGCAGTTCCCGTGAAAATAGGCGTTTTCAAGCGGGAACCCCGCCTCCTTGGCGGTGTAAAGCTCTCCGGGAGAAACGACGTCTATCCCCATATTCTCGTCTCTCATTATTCTGTAAATTTCTTTAAAGCAGAGCGCTTTGCTGGCGTATAGCGGCATAGACCCGCCCCCGAAACTCTCCTCCATCGCCTTTTTGTATTCTCGGCAGCGGCGGCGGATTCTGCCCTCGTCAAGCAGCATCAGCGGCGTCCCGTACTTCTCCGCGAGAGAGACGGCGTCTCTCCCCGCGAAAGTCAGCCTGCCCTCTTTTGATATCGAAAGGTTGTCGCAAATCCACATTTTTCCAATTCTCCTTCTCCTTTTATTCTTTTTATTCTTTAATTTCCCTCGCCTTCGGCGGCGAGCGCCTCTTCGGGGCGGCGTGTTTATTCGTCTTTTTCTTCCTGAGAGAAGACTATGCTTTCCGTTTCTTGTAATCCCGTAGACGTACACGAAGCGTTCCGTAAATCCCCTGACCCATGTATACGGAGCATTTCCGAATTTCCCATCTGATATACTCGGCGAGTCGGCGAGTTCCGTAAGTCTCTCGATTTATATCTGCGGGATTTCTGTAAAGTTCCCGACTCGCGTCTGCGGAGCCTTCCCCAAGATTTCTCTTTCATATACTCGGAGTATTCCGTAAGGGCTCCGACTTATATACTCGTGGTATTCTGTAAAATTCCCGACTCATATATACGGAATGCCCTCTGAGATTCTTCTTTTATATATTCG